>CANNRV010000010.1 GCA_947508145.1 Comamonadaceae bacterium | reverse complement strand
TGGTGAAATCGAACAACAGGATGTGGCTGATCAGAGGTTGCAGGAAGGACCAGATGTATTCATAGCCGGACCAATCCGGGATTTGTCCGGCGATCAGTTTGTTGGCCGGGCCATCCAACGGCACAGACACCGAAGCTTCGTGCACGATAGATCCGGTGTTGTAACCGGAGCTGGCCGATTTATGCGGCGCCAAGGTCAGGCGCCACTTCTGGCCACCTTCCGTTTCCTTTTGGAAATCCAACATGGCCATGCCGAAATACGAGTTGTAATAGGTGTATCCGTCGCCGGAACTTGGACTTCCGCTGAAATTATTCAAAAAATTAAAGCCTGATGTGTCTGCGCGGTTGTTGTAAACATAAGTCGGGTCCATCATGCCGCTGACTTTCAGGCCTTTCGTGCCTGATGTCTCTTGCGCATCTTCGGCGGCTTCCACTTTCATACTGACACGGTTGAAGTCCTGCACCGATACCGCCGGTTCAGCCGGCAGCGCAGGGGCGGCAGCGTTTTGTTGCAGCTTATCTTCGAGCTGCTGAATGCGGTCTTTGAGTGCTTGCAACTCTTTGAGCAAGTCCTGGTTGCTTTGCGCATGCGCCAGCGAGGCGGCTGATAAGCCTGCCGATGCGACCAACGCTGCCACCAAAGGCTGTAAGCGCGTGCGCAGCAAAAAACGGGGGGCCGGTGTTTTCATAAAAGCTCCTCTGGTCAATGGTCGATTGTGAATAGGTGTGGACATGCTGGTCAAGCCATTTCAAGGTTCGCGCATGGCGGCTGCCAGTTCGCGTGCCAATTGTTTTTCACGCCGTGACAGCCACAGACTGCCGGCCAATACGCACACGCCAACCAGCAGCACAGTCAACGTGGCAATCACGTTGACGCTGGGGTTCAGGCCCAACTTGGCGCGGGCAAAAATGACGATGGGCAAGGTGTTGCTGCCAGGCCCGGACAAAAACGCCGAGATCACCACATCGTCCAGCGACACGGTAAAGGTCAGCAACCACGCCGACACCAAAGCTTGCGATATCAAAGGTAAGGTGATGGCGGTGAAGACTTTCCACGGTCGCGCGCCCAGATCCAGCGCAGCCTCTTCCAGCGAGCGGTTCATTTCTTGCAAACGCGACTGCACCACCACCGTGGCGTAGGCCATGCCCAGCACAGTGTGCCCCAGCCAAATCGTCATGGCGCCACGCTCCGGCACGCCTAACGCGCGTTGCAATGCCACCAGCAGGAGCAACAAGGACAAGCCGACGATCACATCCGGCATGACCAGCGGAGCATTCACCATGGACTGCAATAAACTTTTGCCGCGAAACTGCTGAAATCGCACCAGGGCAAAGGCGGCCATGGTGCCCAGCACCACCGAGGTGGTGGCGCTGCTAAACGCAATCCGCAACGACAAGCCCAACGCTTCCATCAAGTCGCGGTCGCGAAACACATCGCCATACCAGTGCAGTGTGAAGCCGCTCCACAGCGTGACCATTTTGGAATCATTGAAGGAATACACCACCAGCGTGGCAATCGGCAAATACAAAAACACATAGATGGCCAGCATCCAGCCCAGGCGCAAACCGCGCAAGCTCATGCCGTCACCTCTGTATTGCGTTGCTGAGTTTGTATGCGGTTAAACCAGGCCATGGGGCCAATGATCAACAAGACCATGACGATGGCCACGGCCGACGCCATGGCCCAGTCGTTGTTGCTGAAGAATTCGTCCCACAGCACACGGCCTATGTTCAAGGTGTTCGGGCCGCCCAACATGGCCGGGATCACATATTCGCCCACACAAGGAATAAACACCAACATAGAGCCCGCCACAATGCCTGAGCGCGACAGCGGCACGGTGACCCGCCAGAACACAGTCCAGGGCTTGGCGCCCAAATCGGTGGCGGCTTCCAGCAAACGCAAATCCATCTTCACCAAATTGGCATACAGCGGCAACACCATGAAGGGCAAATACACATACACCATGCCAATCTGCAAAGAGAACGGGGTATTCATCATGGCCAGCGGTGTATCTATCCAACCTAAGGCCAGCAGCAGCTGGTTGATCAAACCGTTGCTGTCTAGCAGCCCTTTCCACGCATAAATGCGCAGCAAAAAAGAGGTCCAGAACGGCAACATCACCAGCATCATCAGGGCCGGCCGGACAGTGGCTGGTGAACGCGCCAGAAAATACGCAAACGGATAGCCAAGCAATAAACACAAAAGCGTGGCGACCAAGGCGTACATCAGCGATGACAAGTAGGTCATCAAATACAGCTTGTCTGAGAGCAAAAACACATAATTGCTGTAGCGCAGACTGATGACCACCAAGCCTTCCTGAAGATCCACCAGTTCTTTGAAGCCAATGCCGGATTCGTTCATCTCCGACAAACTGATTTTCAGCACCACCACAAACGGCAACAAAAACAGCAAGCCCAGCCAAGCAAAAGGCAGACCGATGACCAGACGCGGACCCCAACGCGACCACCAGGCGGCGCGGTCAGGCGCTGCCATGGCGTTCGAGGCGCTGGGCTGGCTCATCGGGTCAACACCACCACATCACTGCCATCCCACCAGGCCCAGACCTGATCGCCGATGCGCAGACTGTGCTCTTCATGACGCGCGGCATTTGTCTGGGTCACATGGATCAATCGGCCGCTGGCCAAACGCACGTGGTAAGTGGTGAAACTGCCGAAATACGCCATGCTTTGCACCGTGACAGGCGTCTGGTTAAAACCGTCTTCGGCCGGGCTTTCGCGCTCACTGGTGCCTGGCGCTTGCCGACTCAAACAAATCTTTTCCGGGCGCACTGCCACCGACACCGGCATGCCCTGGGTGCCGGTAATGCCGTGGCTGACATACACCCGGGTATCCGGTGTATCTATCACCACATGATCGGGTTCGTCCAGCACCACGCTGCCATCAAACAAATTGACGCTGCCGATGAAGTCGGCCACAAAGCGCGAGTTCGGTGTTTCATAAATCTCGTGCGGCGTGCCCAATTGAACAATGCGCCCTTGGTCCATGACGGCAATGCGGTCAGCCATGGTCATGGCCTCTTCCTGGTCATGCGTGACCATGACACAGGTCACGCCCACGCTTTTCAAAATCGCCACCAGTTCAATTTGCGTTTGTTCCCGCAGTTTTTTATCCAGCGCACCCAGCGGCTCGTCCAGCAGCAATAAGCGCGGACGCTTGGCCAGAGAACGCGCCAGCGCCACACGCTGCTGCTGACCGCCTGAGAGCTGGTGCGGTTTGCGTTTGGCATAAGCCTTGAGTTGCACCAGTTGCAACATGTCTTGCACCCGCTGCTCTATCTCGGCTTTGGGTAACTGGTCTTGCTCCAAGCCGAAGGCAATGTTTTGCGCCACGGTCATGTGCGGAAACAAGGCATAAGACTGAAACATCATATTGATCGGCCGCTCGTAAGCCGGCATCCGGGAAATTTCACGACCTTGCAAAAAAATCTGTCCGCTGCTGGGCGTCTCGAATCCGGCCAACATGCGCAGCAAGGTGGATTTACCGCAGCCCGAACCGCCGAGCAAGGCGAATATTTCGCCGCTGTACACCGGCAGGTTCACGCTGTCGACTGCCGTGATCTCATCAAATTGCTTAGACAGACTGACAATATGAAGCAGCACCTCGTGCGAGGGCGCTGGGTTGGGTGTGGGGCTGGCCATGAGGATCAACTGTGACATGAACTGCCCGCAGCGCATTCACGCACTGCGGGCAAGTCCGCTTCACATACCGGTTTTGAAGCTGGTGTAACTGCGGGTGACCAGGCGTCGCTGGTCGTTGTTGTAAGTGCGCGATGCATGCATGCGCGCCATGTCTTCTTTGCTGAGGTAAACGGTTTTGTTGTTGGCCACTTCCGGTTTGATCAGCTTTTCATTGCCCACCACCGGGCTGGGATAAAACACTTGGTTGGTGTCGTTGGCAGACACGTCCGGACGCAAGCGGTAGTTGATGAACTTGTAGGCGTTTTCCACGTTAACGGCATCCGCAGGAATCGCGACCGTGTCAAAAAACAGCACGCCGCCTTTGGGTGGGATCAACACTTGGACGGTGTTGCCTGCTTTGGCTTCGCGGGCGCGATGAGCAGCGATGTTCATGTCGCTGGACCAGCCGAGGGACACACAAATCGAGCCTCCGGCCAGGTCATTGATGTAGCCTGAGGAAGAAAACAAAGTGACGTACGGGCGGATTTTTTGCAACTCGGCCCAGGCGCGCTGGAAATCGGCGTTGTTGTTGGTAGCTACCGGAATGCCCAGATACACCAGCATGGCTTCCATGATGTCCTGGCCGGAGTCCAGCATGGACACGCCGCAGGATTTCACTCGTGACGCGTATTTCGGGTCAAACACCAGCGCCCAGGGATCCTCCGGCATGGGCAAATCACCCAGCGCTTTTTTCACCTTGTCCACGTTGATGCCGATGGTGGTGTAGCCCCAAAACCAGGGAATCAGATACTGGTTACCCGGGTCAAGCTTGGCCAGTTGCGCCATCACCGCCGGGTCCAGGTGCTTGGCGTTGGGAATTTTGCTCATGTCTAACTTGGTCAGCAGACCGCCGCGCAATTGCAATGTGCCCCAGTTGGAGGAGGGGACCACGATGTCATAACCGGTTTTACCGGCCACCAGTTTGGCGTGCAGCACTTCATTGGAATCGAAAGTGTCGTAACGCATCTTCACACCGAATTCCTTTTCAAAATTCGGCACCGTGCTGTCGCTGATGTAGTCTGACCAGTTGTACATGTTCAGCTTGCCTTCAGCTCGGGCCTGGCCACCCGTCCACAGCGCAAGCCCGGTGGCCAATACCAAAGTGGCCAACGCGCTGACAAATACAGTGGGCCGGCTTTTGGCGCGGGCGATGGATGCGGGTTTGAGAGACATGCACAACTCCTTGCTAGTAATCATCATGGAAAAGCTAAACAACTTTGACTTCATCCTGTCAGCCAACCTTGGTGCCTGGCATCTGCCAGCGTCAAATCCAGGCTGCGGCGAATCATGGCAATCATCTGATCGATTTGTTCGCGGCTGATCACCAGCGGCGGCGCAATGATCATGCGTTCACCCACGGCCCGCATGATGACGCCGGTGTTCAAACAGTGGGCGCGGCAGACCATGCCTATGGCCAGCTTGCTGTCAAATAATGTCAGCGGGGCTTTGTGCTGAACCAATGCCAAGCTGGCCACCATGCCGCAACTGCGCAAATCTCCGACCAGCGGGTGATCCGCCAGCGAGGCAAACGCTTTAGCCAGATAAGGCGCGGTGTCGTTCTTCACGCGCTCCACCAGTTGCTGCTTTTCCATCCACTCGATATTGGCCAAGGCCACCGCACAAGCCACCGGGTGGCCGCTGTAGGTGTAGCCATGGTTGAATTCCCCGCCTTGCTGAATCAGCACATCGGCCACGCGGTTGCCAACCATGACACCGCCCAAGGGCTGGTAACCGCTGGTCACACCTTTGGCAAATGTCACCAGATCGGGCTTGTAGCCGAATTGCTCATAAGCGAACCAGGCACCGAGTCGGCCAAAGGCACAAATCACTTCGTCGCTGATCAGCAAAATGCCGTACTTGTCGACGATGCGCTGTATCTCAGGCCAGTAGCTGGCCGGGGGAATGATGACGCCGCCCGCGCCTTGCACCGGCTCGCCTATGAAGGCCGCCACTTTCTCCGCGCCGATGGACAGGATTTTGTCTTCCAGCTGACGCGCCATACGCAAACCGAAATCGTGTTCGCTCTCGCCGTCGCGCCCGTGCTCGACACCGTAAGGCTGGTCGATGTGCACGATGCCGGGGATGGGCAGGTCACCTTGCTCATGCATGCCGCGCATGCCGCCCAGCGACGCGCCGCCAATGGTGGAGCCGTGGTAGGCGTTGTGCCGCGCGATGATGACTTTACGCTCGGGCTGACCCAGCGTGGCCCAGTAATGCCTCACCATGCGGATATTGGTGTCGTTGCTCTCCGAACCCGAGCTGGAGAAAAACACATGGCTGAAATGTCTGTCGCCCACCCGCGGCGCCAGGCTGCTGAGCTTGGCCGCCAGGCGCACTGCGGGCACATTGGTGGAATTGAAAAAGCTGTTGTAGTAGGGCAGCTCCATCATTTGCAAATACGCCGCTTGCGCTAATTCGGTTCTGCCGTAACCGATGTTCACGCACCACAAGCCGCTCATCGCGTCCAGCAGTTTTTTGCCTTCCGAATCCCAGATATAAATATTGTCCGCATGGGTAACCACGCGTGCGCCTTTGGCGGCCAGGCCTTGCGTATCGGTGAACGGGTGCATGTAATGCGCACTGTCAAGCGCCTGTGTAGCAGCGGTGTCGACCTGACGGCGCTCAATGACCGCAGGTGAGATGATTGGCAGGGAACTCATGTGACTATGTACCCGTTCTCAGACATGCAATAACAAATGCTCGCGTTCCCAGGGAGAGATGACTTCCATGAATTCTTCGAATTCACATTCCTTGGTTTCAGTGTAAACCTTGATAAAGGCTTCGCCCAGCACATCGTGCAAATCGCTGTCACGGCGCAACAAATCCAGCGCCTCCCCGAGGCTGCGCGGCAAGGCATAGGGCGCGTTGTAGGCGTTGCCTTTCATTTCATCCTTGGGCTGGATTTTGTTTTTCAAACCCAGGTAACCGCAGGCCAGGGTCATGGACATGGCGACATACGGGTTGGCGTCTGCGCCTATGACGCGGTTTTCCACGCGACGGGCAGCGGCCGGTGAAATCGGCGAGCGTATGCCCACGGTGCGGTTGTCATGCCCCCATTCAATGTTGATCGGCGCTGAGGTGTGGCGGGCCAGCCTGCGGTAACTGTTGACATAGGGCGCGACCAACGCCATGGCTGAAGGTATGTAGCGCTGCAAGCCGCCGATGAAATGGTAGAAGGCCTCGGACGGTTCGCCGTCTGCTCGGCTGAAGATGTTCTTGCCGCTGGCTTTGTCCAAAATGCTTTGGTGAATATGCATGGCGCTGCCGGGCTCTCCGGCAATGGGCTTGGCCATGAAAGTGGCGTACATGTCATGGCGCAATGCGGTTTCGCGCACCGTGCGTTTAAAGAAAAACACCTCGTCAGCCAAACCCAGCGGGTGGTCGTGGAAAAAATTGATTTCCATCTGACCGGCGCCGATTTCATGGATCAAGGTGTCGACGTTCAAGCCCATTTTTTCGCAATGCTCGTACAGCTCTTCAAACAGCGGATCAAACTCGTTGACCGCATCGATGCTGTAGGCCTGGCGCGAGGTTTCAGAACGGCCGCTGCGCCCGATCGGCGGCTTGAGCAAGGTATTGGGGTCGGTATTGCGCGCCAGCAGGTAAAACTCCAACTCGGGCGCAACCACCGGCTCCCAGCCTTCGGCGGCGTACAAATCGCAGACGTGGCGCAACACACTGCGCGGCGCAAACGGCACCAGTTTGCCGTGGCGGTCATAGCAGTCGTGAATCACCTGCGCGGTGGGATCGGTGGCCCACGGCACGATGCGAACCGTGGACGGGTCGGGCACCAGGTGCATGTCGCGGTCGTGCGACTGAATCACATCGTAATAAGGCCCGGACTCGGGAAAATTGCCAGTCACGCCCATGGCTACCACCGCTTCGGGCAGGCGCATACCCCGGTCTTCGGTGAATTTTTCGCGCGGCAGGATTTTCCCGCGCGCGACTCCGGTGAGGTCGGGCACCAGGCATTCCACCTCAGTGACGCGTCGCTCATTCAGCCACTGCTCAAGATCGGCAAACGTTTTAATGTCCTGGTTTTTGTTGACTGCGGTCATGGCGTTTTCTCATTCGATGAAGGGACGGGCGATGGCTTGTCTGCCCGTCAACGTAAACGGTCGCGTCGCCGCTGTTGCATGGCCTGTGAGAACGCATTGAAAATCGCGCTGTAAAACGGGTTTTCGTGACACAACCATTCGGGGTGCCATTGCACGCCCAAAGTGAAACCGGGCGCGTCTTTCACTTGGAAGGCCTCGACCAAACCGTCATCTGCATGGGCGATGGCTTGCAATCCGTCAGCCAGTCTGCCTACGCCCTGGCCGTGCAAAGAATTCACCATGACACGCTCGCCGCCAGCCAATTGCGCCAGCAAGGAGCCCGGGAGCAGCTGTACCTCGTGGCTGGGGCCGTACTGCACTTCGGGCGGCTCGTGGGAGGGATCGCGGTGGTCATGTTTTCCGGGGGTCAAATGGACTTGCTGCAACAAACTGCCGCCCATGGCCACATTCATTTCCTGAAAGCCCCGGCAGATGCCCAGCAGCGGCACACCCTGCTCGACGCAGGCGCGCACCAGCGCCAGAGTGAGCGCGTCCCGTTCGCGGTCCAGCGGCAGGGTTTCATCCGCCACGCTTTCGCCAAAGTGGCTGGGGTGTACGTTGGAGGGCGAGCCCGTGAGCATGACCCCATCGACCAAGCCGAGCCAATGGGGGACTTCTTGCGGATCGGCCAAGGGCAATAACAAGGCCTGTGCGTTTGCGCAACGGCGCAATGCCCGGGCGTATTTGTCACCCAATACCAAGTAATGCATGGCGTGGCCGCTTTGACCAAGAAGGCGGTGGTCTGCGGGAGTCCAGACCAGAAATGAAGGAGCTTGAATCACACGGTTCCTAACCGGTTTGTAGGGCTGAGACTTGACTTCATCACAGAATATCACGCAAACGGTGATAGAGCGAGCCCATTACCAGCAACGGCATGCGCAATCCTGCGCCGCCGGGAAACGCGCGGTGCGGCATTTGCGCCAGCAGATCAAACCGGCTGGCCGTGCCATGCAAGGCTTCGGCCACCAATTGCCCGGCCATTCCTGTGAGTGCCAAGCCATGGCCGCTGAAGCCTTGCAGGTAAAACAGATTCGGTGCGAGCCGGCCGATATCCGGCGCGCGGTTCATGCTGATGTCAACAAAACCGCCCCAGCAATGCGCGATGCCCGCGTCCCGCAAAGCCGGGAAGGTTTGCACCATGCGCTGGCGCATCAGCTCGGGCAATCCCCTCGGCATGCCGGTGGTGTAGCTGACCCGTCCGCCAAAGAGCATGCGACGGTCGCGGGCAAAACGGAAGTAATCCAAAATGAAATTGTTATCACACACCGCCGCATTGCTTGGCAACAATTGTTCACACAGCGCCTCAGGCACAGGTTCAGTGGCAATGATGTAGGTGCCCACCGGCATGATGCGACTGTGCAATCGCCTGGCCACTCGCGGCCCTTCCCAGGCCAGGGCACAGTTACCGGCGATCACGCCCCAGGCGGCGGTCACACTGCCTTGCGCGGTCTGTGCCTGCCATTGTGCAGACCCGCTGAGCGGCTGCGTCAAGCCAGTGACCGGGCTGTGTTCGTGAATGCGCACACCGAGTTGCCGCGCGGCACGCGCCAAGCCCAGCCCGTAGCGCAAAGGGTTGATGTGACCGGAATATGGATCGGCCGCCGCCGCCAGAAATCGCGGGCTGTTGATCTGCTGTTTCAAGCTGTGGCCGGTGTACCAAGGCATGTCCACGCCATAGTGTTTGCGCATATGCGCCACGTCATCGGCCAAGGCACGCTGTTTGCGCGGCGAATCGGCTGCAGTCAGGTATGACCAGACCGGGTCGCAATCGATATCGAATTGCGCGATACGTTGTTTCACCAACTCCACCGCTTGCACCGACACATCCCACACAGCCCTGGCAGTGTCCATGCCGAACTGCTGTTCGTATACCGACTGACCGCATGCCAAACCGGCGATCACCTGGCCGCCGTTGCGCCCGGAGGGCCCTTCGCACACGCGCTGTGCTTCCAGCACCACCACTTGCATGCCGCGTTGCGCCAGCTCGATGGCAGCGCTCAAACCGGCCAGCCCGCCACCTATGACCAGCGCATCCGCATGCAAGTTGTCTTGCAAAGGCGCAGACGCCGGTTCGCGCGCCACCGTGGTTTCGTAATAGTTGTCTGCGCCGAGTAATCGGTTTTTTTCAAGCAGGCCCATGTGCGCCTTGTGGTGTTGATGAAGGCATCACCGCATCGAACCGCAGTAATGCCTCAACGGTGTGGCCTCGTCAAGCGCGCCAGGCGTGCATCAAACCGTCCCATTGCTCGCGTGCGGCTTTCAAATGTCGCTCTTTCACGTGGCCGTAGCCTTTGATTTTTTCAGGGATGCGCGCGATTTCTAAAGCCAATGAATGTTTGTCCGGCGTGAAGCCAGCCATGACTTCGCTGATGCTTTTCTTGTATTCCTCGATCAACGCACGCTCGGTGCGCCGCTCTTCGGTGTAACCAAACACATCAAACACACCGCCGCGCAAAAAGCGCAGGCGCGACAGCAGTTTGAAACCGGTCAACATGGACGGGCCAAATTTTTGTTTGACCAGTTCGCCTTTGTCGTTTGTCTTGGCAATCAAGGGCGGGGCCAGGTGGTAGTTGAGCGTGAAGTCGCCTTCAAACTGATCGGCAATGCGCTTCAAAAACACCGGGTCGGCATGCAAACGGGCCACTTCGTATTCGTCTTTGTAGGCCATCAGCTTGTACAAATTTCGCGCGACGGCCTCGGCCACTTGCGCCGAGGTTTTTTGCTGCACGTCTTGCACAAACGACATGTATTGCTTGGCGTAAGCCTTGTCCTGGTACTGCTCCAACCATTCCATGCGTTTTTGCACAAGCGCTTGCAAAGGTTCGCGTACTTTGAAGTTCACCACTTGCACCGGCTGTGTCAGCGCCTGCACTTTAGCCAGGTCGTGTGCGCACCAGCGGCCCCAGGTGAACGCCAGTTTGTTGGCTTCGACTTGCACGCCATTGAGTTCAATCGCGCGCATGATGGCATCTTGCGTCAGCGGAATCCAGCCGCGCTGCCAGGCATAGCCCATCACCATCGGGTTGATGAAGATGCTGTCGCCCAACAACTGGGTGGACACCTGGTTGGCATCGAACGCGCCCATGTTGCGCGGCTCGTTGCCCACCGCTTGCAAGATGTCTTCTAAACAGCTGTCGCTGGGGTTGGCCCAGGCACCGTTTTTCACAAACGCCGCAGTCGGTGTGGCCAGACCGTTGATGGCAACACGGGTGCGCCCGGGGCGCATGCGCACCATGGTTTCCTTGCCTGCGGTGACGATGGGGTCACAGCCCAAAATCAAATCAGCGGCCGCGGTGGACACGCGCGTGGTGCGGATCTCGTCTTGCTGCTGCGCGATCAACACATGGCTCCATGTCGCGCCGCCTTTTTGCGCCAAACCGGCCGAGTCTTGCGTGACGATGCCCTTGCCTTCGATGTGCGCCGCCATGCCAAGCAACTGGCCGATGGTGATGACGCCGGTGCCGCCGACACCGGCCACCACGATGCCGTAACCACCCGGGTACACACCGCGCGTCAGTGACGGCAGTTCAGGATCCGGCAACTCGCCGAGTTGCGCCGGGTCACGCCGGTCGGATTTGTTTTTCTTGCGCAACTGCCCGCCTTCAACCGTCACAAAGCTGGGGCAAAAACCTTTCACACAGCTTTGGTCTTTGTTGCAGGTGCTTTGGTTGATGCTGCGCTTGCGCCCGAGTTCAGTTTCCAAAGGCTCTACGCTCAAGCAGTTGCTTTGCGAACTGCAATCTCCACAACCTTCGCACACCGCTTCATTGATCACCACGCGCACTGGCGGATCGACCATGGTGCCGCGCTTGCGGCGGCGGCGTTTTTCGGTGGCGCAAGTCTGGTCGTAAATGATGACGGTGCAGCCTTTGATTTCGCGCATGAAGCGCTGTACACGGTCGAGTTCATCCCGGTGTTCGATGGCCACGCCTTCGGGCAGTCCCAAGCTGGTGCCGGGAACGCCGTTTTGGCCCACCGGCTCGTATTTTTCCGGTTCATCCGTGACGATGACGATGCGCTTGGCACCTTCAGCCCGCATGCTTTGCGCGATTTGAATCACGCTGTGGCCTTCGGCGCGTTCACCGATAGGCTGACCACCGGTCATGGCGACCGCGTCGTTGTACAAAATTTTGTAGGTGATGTTCACGCCTGCGGCCACGCTTTGGCGCACCGCCAAAATGCCGCTGTGGAAATAGGTGCCGTCGCCGATGTTGGCAAAGATGTGCTGGTCATTGCTGAACGGCTGCTGGCCTACCCAAGGCACGCCCTCGCCGCCCATTTGCGTGAAGCCGGTGGTGCTGCGGTCCATCCACAGCGACATGAAATGGCAACCGATACCTGCCATGGCGCGTGAACCTTCAGGCACTTTGGTGGAAGTGTTGTGCGGGCAACCTGAGCAAAACCAAGGCTGTCTGTCGGCTTTGACTTCCAGCACTTGCATGGCGCTGTTTTTGGCTTCGAGCACCGCGAGTTGCGCGTCTATGCGCGATGCGGTGTATGCGTCTAGGCCCATTTTCTTCAAACGCTTGGCAATCGCTTGCGCGATCAAGGCGGGCGACAAATCGGCGTTCGAGCGCAGCAATGTGTGGCCGATAGGGTTAGATGTTGACCATTCGCCGCCGCTGTCGCCTTCCACTTGATCAAACTTGCCCAGCACGCGCGGACGCTTGGCATCCGGCCAGTTGTACAGCTCTTCTTTCAACTGGTATTCAATGAGCTGACGTTTTTCTTCGACCACCACAATCTCTTGCAAACCCTCGGCAAATTCGCGGGTGCTTTGCGGCTCTAAAGGCCAGACCACGCCGACCTTGTGCACCCGAATACCGAGCCGCTTGCAGGTGTTGTCATCCAAACCCAAATCGAGCAGCGCCTGGCGCGTGTCGTTGTAAGCCTTGCCGCTGGCGATCAAACCAAAGCGGTCGTGCTGACCGCGAATCACCGTGTGGTTCAAACGGTTGGCGCGTATGTAGGCGAGAGCCGCATACCATTTGTAATTGAACAAACGCGCTTCTTGTGACAGCGCATCATCCGGCCAGCGGATGTGCAAGCCGCCGGGCGGCATCTCAAACTCGGGAATAACGATTTGCAGACCTTGCGGATCAATGTCTACCGTCGCGCTGGATTCGACAATTTCCTGAATGGTTTTCATGCCGGCCCAGACGCCGGAGAAACGGCTCATCGCAAAACCGTGCAAACCGAAGTCCAACACCTCTTGCACCGAGGCCGGGAAAAACACCGGCAAGCCGCAGGCTTTGAAAATGTGATCGCTTTGGTGTGCCGCTGTGCTGCTCTTGGACACATGGTCGTCACCGGCAATCGCCAGCACGCCGCCCCAAGCCGTGGTGCCCGCCATGTTGCCGTGCTTGAACACATCAGAGGTGCGATCCACGCCCGGGCCTTTGCCATACCAAATGCCAAACACGCCGTCGAATTTGTTGTTGCCTGGAGGCGCAAAACCCAGTTGCTGCGTGCCCCACAAAGCCGTGGCGGCGAGTTCTTCATTCACACCCGGCTGGAACACGATGTGCTGCGCTTGCAAATGCTTGCGCGCGCTCCACAAGGCCTGGTCGTAATTGCCCAATGGCGAGCCACGGTAGCCGCTGATAAAGCCCGCCGTGTTTTTACCGGCCAACTGGTCGCGCTGTCGCTGCAACATGGGCAAACGCACCAGCGCCTGTACCCCGCTCATGAAAGCACGGCCTTGCTCGAGTGCGTATTTGTCGTCGAGTTGGACGGTTTCGAGGGCTTTGCGTATGTGTTCGGGCAGGGGGGCGTTCATGCGTACTCCAACTTCTGTCAGTGATTGGTCAGTTTAGCGGCACACAGCGACGGAGAACAGCTGGGTTGTCCCTTGCGTGCGCTGTCTGACTGTCTCGCTTGCATCACATCAAAAAAAAGCAAACCGCCAAGTTGGCGGCTGCTTAGCGCTCAGGCCACGCCGTAGCGGTCGCGGTAGGCTTGCACCGCAGGCAGGTGCTGCGCCATGGCGTTATCACTTTGCGTGCTCAGGTAAGCCAGCAGGTCGCTGAGTTGCGCGACTGCACATACTTTCAACCCCAAGGTGTCCCGCACGTATTGCACCGCGCTGTGCGCCACGTCCTTGACCGTGCCGTCAGCCGCAGCCTCGGTTGCCATTTCCTGGCGGTCAAGGGCAATCGCCACGCCGTAGGCTGTGGCACCCGCGTTTTGTATCAAAGCGATGGATTCGCGCACTGCTGTCCCCGCGCTCATCACATCATCGACGATCAACACCCGGCCTTTGAGCGGCGCACCAACCAGCGTGCCGCCTTCTCCGTGGTCTTTGGCTTCTTTGCGGTTGTAGGCGAACGGGTAGTTGTGCCCCATGCGCGACAGCTCAATGGCCACCGCCGCACCCAGCGGAATGCCTTTGTAGGCCGGGCCAAAAATCATGTCGAACTGCAAGCCGGAGCTCACCAAGGCTTGCGCATAAAAACCGGCCAAGCGGCTGAGCTTGGTACCGTCATCGAACAAACCGGCGTTGAAAAAGTAAGGCGACATGCGCCCGGCCTTGGTTTTGAAACTGCCGAATTTCAGCACGCCCGATTCCAGCGAGAATTGAATGAACGCTTGCGCCAGCGTGTGGTCTGGCGTGTGTTGCAACGACATAGGGGAATTCCTTGTTCAAACTCACCAGCCTCAACTTGAACGGCATACGTTCCGCCAGCAGCAAAGGGCTGGAAAACTGGCTTACAAAAGTATCGCCGGATTGTATGTGTGTGCAGGAAGTCAAAGCACAGGAAGCCGACATGGTCGGCAAATTCGAAACCCTGGCAGGCCTGTCGGGCTACTTCCATTGCGCCGAGAAAAAAGGCTATGCCGGTGTCGGCATGTACACGCGCCATGAGCCCAGCCATGTGATCCAAGGTTTTGACGGCGGTGAGTTCGACGCAGAAGGCCGCTATATTGAACTTCGCTTCGATACGCCCAAACGCAAGCTGTCATTGATCAGCAGTTACTTTCCCAGCGGCTCTTCCGGCCCGGAACGACAAGAAGCGAAATTCCGGTTTCTGGAGGTGTTTTATCCGCACCTGATGTCATTGAAAAAAGGCCGTGAAGTGATGCTGTGTGGCGACATCAATATCGCGCACCAACAAATTGATTTGAAGAACTGGCGCAGCAACCAAAAGAACAGCGGCTTTTTGCCCGAAGAACGCGCTTGGATGACCAAGCTCTTGAGCGACGGCGGCATGGTCGATGTGTACCGACAACTTCACCCGGACACCACCGACACCTGTTACACATGGTGGAGCAACCGGGGACAAGCGTATGCGAACAACGTGGGTTGGCGGCTCGACTATCACCTGGCCACGCCTGCGCTGGCCGAGACCGCGCGTTCAGTGTCTATTTACAAAGACGAAAAGTTTTCTGACCATGCGCCCATCACCGTCAGTTATGACTTGAGTATGTGATGCACATGCCGAGATGAACACCCCCGTCTACACCATCCCCGAAAACGAAGTTGAATTGAGCGCCATACGTGCGCAAGGCGCGGGCGGCCAGCATGTGAACAAAGTATCAAGCGCAGTGCATTTGAGGTTTGATATTCGCGCATCTTCATTGCCAGATGAGGTGAAGGACAAATTGCTGGCCATGTCAGACCAGCGAATCACAGCTGACGGCGTGGTTGTCATCAAAGCGCAAAACTCGCGCAGCCAAGAAGGCAACCGCGCGGATGCCATGGCGCGTTTGCATGAACTGGTGGCATTGGCCGCCAAACCGGTGAAGCCTCGCAGAGCCACCAAGCCCTCGTTCAGCGCACGCATGCAACGCATTGACAGCAAAGTGTTGCGCGGCCAGACCAAAGCTTTGCGCGGCAAAGTCACTGACTGATTTTTTTCACATGACTTGATGTCTTCTTTAAAGGTATGACATGTTGGATGTATTGATCATCGGTGCGGGCTTGTCCGGCATAGGCGCGGCGCGTCATTTGCAGAAGCTTTGTCCGGACAAGCGCTGGCGCATTTGGGAAGCACGCGCTGCTATTGGCGGCACCTGGGATATTTTTCGCTACCCCGGCGTGCGCTCGGACTCGGACATGCACACACTGGGTTATGCGTTCAAGCCTTGGCACGGCACGCAAGCCATGGCCGATGGACCGTCCATCTTGCAATACATACGCGAAGCCGCCGAAGAGACCGGCGTGTTGCAACAGATTGATTTTGAACACCGCGTCATCAGCGCTGATTGGTCAACAGCGCAGGCTTGCTGGCGCGTGACCGCGCAATTGGCTGACCGCAGCACCCACACACAAGAGACGCGTTTTTTGTATATGTGCGGCGGCTATTACAGCTATGCGCAAGGCCATCATCCGCATTTCGACGGGCAAGACAATTTCAAAGGTGTGTTGGTGCATCCACAGTTTTGGCCGCAAGCTTTGTCGTATGCAGATAAGCGCGTGGTGGTGATAGGCAGTGGTGCGACTGCGGTCACGATAGTGCCGGCCATGGCGAATGACGCAGCGCATGTGACGATGTTGCAGCGCTCGCCTTCCTATGTGGTGACCCGCCCCGCGCAAGACACTTTGGGCGTTTGGCTGGACCGTTTTCTACCTTTTGATCTGGGTTATCGCTTTGTTCGCTGGCGCAACATTTTGCAAGGCATGGTTTATTTTCAATTGGCGAGACGCAAACCACTGTTCTTTAAACAGTATTTGATCAGCATGGTGAAGAAAGCTTTGGGCCGCGACTATGACGTGGCCACGCATTTCACACCGCACTATGCGCCCTGGGACCAGCGCGTGTGCGCCGTGCCCGATGGTGATTTGTTCAAGCAAATACGCCAAGGCAAAGCCAGTGTGGAGACCGGGCAAATTGCGCGTTTTGAAACAAACGGCATCCTCTTGCAAGACGGACGTTTTTTACCAGCCGACATCGTGGTGGTTGCCACCGGCTTGCAGCTGAATGTGTTGGCTGATGTGGCGATTCACGTGGACGGCAAACCGTTTTTGGCGGGTGACGCATTGGCTTACAAAGGCATGATGCTCTCGGGCTTGCCGAATGTGTTCGTCGCGTTCGGTTACACGAATGCATCGTGGACATTGAAAGCCGACTTGACCGCCAGCTATGTGTGCAGGTTGTTCAAATACATGGACAAACGTGGCTACCGGTTTGTCAGCCCGCAGCACGACCCGGCACAAACCACGCAAGCGTTTTTGGATTTCACCTCGGGCTATGTGCAACGCGCCAGTGCCATGCTGCCCAAGCAAGGCGCGGCCTCACCGTGGCGGGTGCATCAAAACTATGTGATGGATGTGTTGGCGCTGCGGTTTGGCGGGTTTGAGGATGGGGTGTTGAGATTCAACTGAACACACATCAAAATTCAAGGACTGGCGAAACCCTTCAGCAAACATCTAGCCAGATAGCTAGACTGATAAGTCATACAATCTTCTCTGGCAACCTGCCATTCGGAGAACACCACTATGCAAGTTCAATTGGCCGAAATCAAAAACAAAATGTCGGAATATGTCCGCGCGGTTCAGAATGGAAGCACGTTTGAAATCACCGTTCGCGGTGTACCCGTGGCATTGCTGACACCTATTACCAAACCGGCGAGCAAAGCTGATTTTCAATCTCGGGTGTTGAAGTTCATGGCAAACCCGGATACGCCAAAACTGGATGTCAAGGCGGCTTTGCAAGAGGGCCGCAAATGAAGCTGGTGGTTGATAACTCCGTCGTGATGCGATGGCTGTTTGCTGACGGATCAAAAGCGGATCGGCAATATGCCAGCGATGTTGCCGCCTTGGTTGAAACCTCTGAGGTACATGTGCCAGCGCTGTTTGCGACCGAAGCCGCTAATGTCATCTCGCGGGCGTTGAAAGCAGGTGTAATTACCCCACAAGACGGTGAATCCCGGTTTGATCTGCTCAATGCCATGCAAGTAAACATTGACCCCGTTGAATCAACTCACTCAATAACGTCACTTGCCATCCAGGCATTTGAACTGAAGCTATCTGCCTACGATGCCAGTTATTTACTTTTAGCCAAACATTTGGCCTGCCCGCTTGCAACGCTAGACAAGGACTTGCGACGGGCGGCAAAAAAATGTGGCGTGCCAATTGCTGGCGTTGTTGCTTAATTAGTTTTTAGGCAGGGGCTTTTGAACTGCTTCGCCGATGAGACAAAGCAGACACACAACAGCACCTGCAAGTCTTTCTGGCAGCTTGGATCAAAATGAAATGGCCAACTACTGGAGGAATTACCGCGAGACAATCCGTCGTATGGATTTACAGTCTAGGAATCGTTCTGTTTACACTTTAATTAAAGTACCCCCATGCTCCACTACGAAACCATCCCCGTCACGGCCTTTCAGCAAAACTGTTCTCTGGTCTGGGAGGACGAGGGCATGACCGCTGCGGTCATCGACCCGGGCGGTGACACCGATGTGTTGCTCGCTGCTTGC
Organism: Comamonadaceae bacterium; assembly: GCA_947508145.1. Lineage (GTDB taxonomy): Bacteria > Pseudomonadota > Gammaproteobacteria > Burkholderiales > Burkholderiaceae_C > Limnohabitans. Next base: position 5,807 of record CANNRV010000010.1, on the reverse strand, counting down.
AAGCAGTTGGGCATCACATTGAAATACATCTGGATCACGCACGGGCATTTAGACCACGCTGCTGCCACGGCTGATCTGGCGGATCAATGGCAATTGCCCATCATCGGGCCGCATCCGGGCGACCAGTTTTGGATAGATGGTTTGCCGACCGCCGCGGCCACTTACGGTTTTCCACCCGCGCGTGCGTTCAAGCCCACGCGCTGGCTAGCCGATGGCGACACGGTCACTCTGGGCAATCACACGCTGTCCGTGCGGCATTGCCCGGGCCACACGCCGGGGCATGTGGTGTTTTATTCGGCCGAGATGAACCGCGCCTTTGTCGGCGATGTACTGTTCGCCGGCAGCATAGGCCGCACCGATTTCCCCCAGGGCAATCACCAGCATTTGATAGACAGCATCACGCAGCGCCTGTGGCCCATGGGCGACGACACGGTATTCATTCCCGGCCACGGCCCTGAAAGCACTTTCGGGCGCGAGCGTCGCAGCAACCCGTACGTCGGCGGCACCTGACATGCAAGACCGCATTCATATTCACGCCAACGGCGTCGACTTTGTTTGCTTAACCCAAGGCAGCGGCCCCAAGCTGCTGCTGGTGCACGGCTTTCCCGACATTCCACAGTCTTGGTCTGCGCAAATGCATGCGCTCACGCAGGCTGGCTACAAAGTCATCGTGCCTTACCTACCCGGCTACTTGCCTTCGCGTGTCGCTGACAACGCCTACTTCGACAAAGCCAGTCTGGTGCACAGCATCACCGGTTTGATTGAAGCCGTGTCGCCCGGCGAAAAGTTGCATTACATCGGCCAAGACTGGGGCGCGATCATCGGCTATGCGCTGTGCGCGGCCAGGCCCGACTTGTTGCACAGCGCGGTGTTGATGGCGGTGCCGCACCCGCAGATCGTCGCCCAACATTTGCTGGTACCCAAACACATTCAACGCTCATTCCATTGGTGGTTTTTTCAGCAAGCGGTGTTGCCCGAGCAAGCTTTGTTGGCGAATGACATGGCGTTCATTGATTACCTGTGGCAATACTGGTCGGTGCCGGGTTATGAAGACAGCGAACACATCGCACAAGTGAAAGACTGTTTGCGTCAACCCGGTGTGCTGCAAACGGCGATGGACTATTACCGCGCGATGTTCGACCCGGCCAAGGCCGATCCGTCATTGCACGAACTGCGCTCCGCCATGCAACACAGCATCACCGTGCCGACGCTGGCTTTGTGCGGCGCGGACGATATGCGCGCCGAGTTGATGCGCGAGCAAGCGGCTTGTTTCGGCGGGCCTTATGAATACCGCGAAGTGCCGGGTGCCGGGCACTTTTTACAGCGCGAACAAAGTGCGGCGGTAAATGCCTTGTTGCTGGATTGGCTGAAACAGTTTGCTTGAGGCGCCTGCGGGGTTTATTTCACCGTGATACGAATCGTCTTGCGGTAAGGCTCGCCATAAGAGCGGTGCACGCCATCGGCAAATTGCAAGCTCAAGGTGTGTTCGCCCGGTGGCAATGTCAACTCGGTTTCGGTCTGGCCTTTGCCAAAGTGCTTGTGTTGCGCATCGTTGGGAATGACCGTGTTGTCGGCGACTGCATCGGTGTCAATCAAGATATGGTGGTGGCCTGTGCCTGGCTTGACTTCACCCGCCGGTGCCACCTCCATGCCTTTGACCGCAAACTTCACCACAAAGGGCGAGCTCACGGTGTCACCATCGCGTGGCGTGACGAAATCTATGTTTTGTGCATAAGCACTCAGGCTGGCGCAGGCCATGGCCCAGATCAGGTATTGCTTTGTCATGATGTTCCTTGGTTGGTCAAAAAATAGGCTATTTGGTCAGCGCAGCGGGTTGAAAAGTTCGAATCCTTGATACCAACTTGTTGCTCATGCTAACCCCGTCTTACTTATTGAACCCCGACTTCTCATACAAGGGCATGACCTTGGGCAAATTGGTTTCAATGTCTTTGATGCGGGCGCTGCCCGAGGGGTGGGTACTCAGCCACTGCGGCGGTGCGCCTTTGTTGGCGGCGCTCATTTTTTGCCACAGCGTCACGCCTGAGCGCGGGTCGAAACCAGCACGTGCGGCCAGCTCCATGCCCACCAGGTCGGCCTCGGTTTCGTCTTCGCGGCTGAATTTCAGCGTCAACAGGTTGGCGCCCTGTCTGGCAACAGCATCGGTCAAATTCGGGTCGACTTTGAAATAGGCAGAGGCAATCGCGCTGCCAATGCTGGCGATGACGCTGGTGGCCTCGCTTTTGCCCATGCGTTCTCTGGCGTGTTCGCGCAATGCATGTGCAATTTCATGGCCCATCACCATGGCGACTTCATCGTCCGTGAGTTGCAGTTTGTCCAAAATGCCATGGAAGAAAGCGATCTTGCCGCCGGGCATGCAAAACGCATTGATTTGCGCCGACCCAATCAAATTGATTTCCCATTTCCATTCGCGTGCGCGTGGGTTCCATTCGTTGCTAAAGGGAATGAGTCGTTGCGCTATGGCCCGCAAGCGGATCACCTCGGGGTGGTCATCCGGGGCGAGGGCGTTTTTCTCACGCGCTTGTTTCAACAATTGCGCGTATTGCTGGGTGGCTGAGCCTTCGACTTTCTCGGCAGATACCAGGTTGGTGAAGGCGGAGGGCTTGCCCACATCCACGCCGTCTCTGGCCAGCAACGAGGTGGTGAACAAGCCAGCGGTGCAAGCCGCACAATGGTGAAGGAATTGACGTTTGGAGACCATGAAGTTTCTGTTTCACCCGGCACATGACAATACAAGGTATGAACGATAACCCAACTCTCAAGCCTGCGCCATTGCATTGGACCGATTCCATGCTGATTTACCTCAGCCCCGCCAGCTTGCGCATGTTGGCGCTGGGCTTTGCCGCTGGTTTGCCGTTGCTGCTGGTGCTGGGCACGCTGAGTTTTCGTTTGCGCGAAGCTGGCATTGACCGGGCCACCATTGGCTTTTTAAGTTGGGTGGGTTTGGCCTACGGTTTCAAATGGGCCTGGGCACCATTGGTAGACCGTTTGTCCTTGCCGGTGCTGACCCGGTTGTTGGGTCGCAGACGCAGTTGGTTGTTGTTGGCACAAGTGTGTGTCGTCGCCGGTTTGCTGGGCATGGCGATCAGCAACCCGCAGGTCTCGCTGACACCGTTGGTGGGTTTCGCATTGCTCACCGCGTTTGGCTCTGCTACACAAGACATTGCTTTGGATGCGTTTCGCATCGAATCCGCGCAAGCGCGTTTGCAAGCGGTGCTGGCCGCAAGCTACCAAACCGGATACCGCTTAGCCATGATCTGGGCCGGGGCCGGGGTGTTTTGGATTGCCGCCTGGGCAGAGACCGGCGCCATGCCTGCGGGCACATACCAAGACCAAGCGTGGACCGTGGCTTACATTGCTATGGCGGTATCTATGGCGGTCGGCATGGTCACTGTGTTGTTTTCCAAAGAACCTGCGCATGTGGATTTGCCACCCGCGCATGGAGCGCGCGAATGGTTGCAAGTGGCGGTGATTGAGCCGTTCGCAGAATTCATCAAGCGCTACCGCTGGCATGCGGTGCTGCTGCTCGCATTGATTGGCACCTACCGCATCAGCGACATCGTCATGGGCATCATGGCCAATCCGTTTTATGTGGACATGGGTTACACCAAAGAAGAAGTGGCGACTGTCACCAAACTCTACGGCGTGGTGATGACCTTGGCAGGCGCCTTCATCGGCGGCGGCATGGTGTTGCGCTGGGGCGTGATGAAGGTTTTGATGATTGGCGCGGTGCTGAGTGCGGCCACCAACCTGCTGTTTGCCTGGCTGGCGCTGCACGGCCATGACGTGTACGCTTTGATAGCCGTGGTGTCAGCCGACAACCTGGGCAGTGGCATCGCGTCAGCCGCATTCATCGCGTATTTGTCGTCCCTGACCAATGTGAAGTATTCGGCCACGCAGTACGCCTTGTTCAGTTCGCTGATGTTGCTGGGGCCTAAGTTTTTGGCGGGCTTTTCGGGGCTGGCAGTGGATGCCGCCGGTTACGCATGGTTTTTCACCGGCACGGCATTACTCGGTGTGCCGGTGTTGTTGTTGGTGTGGTTTGCCCACCGTTTTCATTCTTCAGGAGATTGATTTTGCTTAATGACTCACTCACACCTCGTACCTCGCTTGCGCACTCAACTGCAAGCCTCGCTGTCACTGGCTGGAAACGCGTATCGATTTTGGGCGCAGCAGCGTTGTTGCACACCAGTCTGGCCTGGTCACAAGCGCTGCCCATCGCCAGCCCGGAGTCGGTTGGCATGTCCGGCCCGCGTCTTGAAAAAATCAGCGCCGCCATGCAAGCCGAAGTTGACAGCAAGCGTTTGCCCGGTGCGGTCGTCATGGTGGCCCGCAAAGGCAACCTGGTTTACAGCAAAGCCTTTGGCAGTTTGAACAATGCCGCCAACGCGCCCATGCAAAACGATTCAGTGTTTCGCATTTACTCCATGACCAAGCCCATGGTCTCCGTCGCGCTGATGATGCTGGTGGAAGACGGCAGAGTGCAGCTGACCGAGCCGGTCTCCAAGTATTTGCCAACGTTTAAAAATCCCATGGTCAGTGTCGCCACCTTAGAGCAGCCCTACAACAACGTGGGCTTCAAACTGGTGCCGGCCAACAAAGAGCCCGCCATCCAAGATTTGCTGCGCCACACCTCAGGTCTTGCTTATGGCGAATTGACAAAAAACACCTTGGTCAAACAAGCCTATACCGACGCAGGCATTTACAGCACGGCGCGTGACTTTGATGCTCGCAACATCAGCGGCGCTGACATGGCCGAACGCTTAGGCAAAGCACCGTTGGCCCAACAACCCGGCACCACCTGGGAATACAGTTTGTCGGTGGATGTGCAAGGCCGTGTGATCGAGGCCGTCACCGGCCAACGCTTGAACGACTTTTTGCAACAACGCTTGTTCAAACCTTTGAAGATGAAAGACACCGGGTTTGAAGTTGCACCGGTCAACGCCGCGCGACTGGCCGAGCCTTTTGCCAACGATCCGATCACCGGCACCGCCAATAAATTGATCGATGTCAGCCACACACCCGGTAACGACTCGGGCGGTGCAGGCGGGGTCAGCACCGCACCCGACTATTTGCGCTTTTGCCAGGCCATGCTCAACGGCGGTCAATTGGACGGCGAGCGCATTCTTTCCCGCGCCACGGTGCAACTCATGACAGCCGACCACTTGGGCACGGCCATTGCCACACCCATCACTCCCGGGCAGTTGCTGTTGGGCTCGCCCGGCTATACCTTTGGCCTCGGGTTTTTGGTGCGCCAAGCCGACGGCATGGCACCCGTGCACGGCAGCGCAGGCGAGTTCATGTGGGCTGGTTATGCGGGCACGTATTTCTGGGCCGATCCGAAAGAACAAATTTGTGCGGTCTACATGACGCAGTCCCCCAGCCCTATGCGTGCGCATTACCGCCGCATGGTTAAAGCCTTGGTAGCGCAGGCTTTGGTGGATTGAATTTGAAGTAAAGCTGTCAATGTTGAATGGAGACAGCCATCAAAAAACCCGCCTGGTTTCCCGGGCGGGGTTTTTATGTAATGAGCCAGCGACTTAATTTGGCTTGATTTTGTAAATGCCGTTGTCACGGTCAGCGCTGAAGTACACGGTGCCATCTGCGGCCACAGCCACGCCGGTGGTCAGATAAGGCGGAGGCAAACCCGGGCCAGCTTCAAAGCCGATGGGCAAGTCGGATGCAATCACGCGCTTATTGCCATTGGCCGGATCAATTTCAGTCAACTGGCGTTTGGCCGCCTCAGCCACGATGAATTTGCCCGACGGTGTTTGTGCCAAACCTTCTGG
>CANNRV010000009.1 GCA_947508145.1 Comamonadaceae bacterium | reverse complement strand
TTGGACATCAAATTGGGGTCCAGGTTTTTGTAATTCGGGATTTGCGACTTGTCGAGCTTTTTCAGCAAACCGGCTTCGACTTGCGCTTTGACAAACACAGAGCCGGGCACCACGATGTCAAAACCGGTGTTACCGGCCACCAGTTTGGCTTGCAGGGCTTCGTTGGTTTCAAAGGTTTGGTAATTGACTTTGATGCCGGTCTCTTTTTCGAAGTTGGCGATCAGGTCTTGCGCCACGTAATCCGGCCAGTTGTAAATATTCAGAACTTTTTCTTCGGTATTGGCTGCGACGGCGGGCGCAGTAGCTTTGGGCTCTTCTTTTTTACCGCAGGCGGCAACGGCCAGTGCGGCCAGCAGGACGAGGGAAAAACGTTGCATCATTTTGTGGGGAACTCCATGAAAGAATGGAAACAGGCAGGGCAGAACCTGTGTCTCAGGTCCAGTCCGCTAGTATAGAGACCGAAATACCGCATGACGTGGGTAAATCGGCCTGGCAGCACTTAAAAGCTTACAATCTGCGGCTTTGTCGATCTCTTTGAACCAGCGGTAACACCATGCCAATTTATGCCTATAAATGCGCAGCTTGCGGTTTCGCAAAAGATCTGCTGCAAAAAATGTCAGACGAGCCTCTGACCCAATGTCCCCAATGCCACAAGCCCACGTTTTCCAAGCAGCTGACCGCCGCCGGTTTTCAGCTCAAGGGTTCTGGTTGGTATGCCACCGATTTCAAGTCCGGCAGCAGCCCGGCAGCCACCCCGTCCACCAGTGGCGACAGCGGCGCTGCCCCGACGACCAGCGCCCCCGCCAGTACCGACACGCCTGCCGCATCCGCCAGTGCATGCGCCCCTTCTTGCGCTTGCCACTGACATGAACATCAAAAAATACATTTTTGCCGGCCTGCTGGTCTGGCTGCCGTTGGCCATCACCTTGTGGGTGTTGAGTTGGCTGGTGGGTGCGATGGACGGCATTTTTGCCAATGTGCTCAACGGCATCAGCAGCGTCTTGCCGCCAGCGGTCAGCGACCCGTTTCAGCATTTGTTGCAAATCCGTGGCTTAGGCGTGGTGCTGGTGTTTCTGGTGCTGATTACGACCGGCGCATTTGCCTCCAACGTGGCCGGGCGCTGGCTGGTCACCCAGTGGGACAAATTGTTCACCCACATCCCCATCGTCAAATCTATTTACACCAGCGTCAAAAAAGTTTCCGACACCTTGTTCTCCAGCAACGGCAACGCGTTTCGCAAAGCCTTGCTGATCCAGTACCCGCGTCAAGGGGCTTGGACCATCGCTTTCCAAACCGGCACCCCCAGCGGTGAGGTGGCAGACCACCTCGGGGCCGGTCACATCAGCGTGTATGTGCCGACCACGCCCAACCCGACCAGCGGATTTTTCCTGGTGGTGCCTGCCGCCGACGTGATTGAACTGAACATGAGCGTGGACCAGGCGCTCACTTATGTGATTTCCATGGGCGCGGTGGCACCGGACGATCCCGCTGCGACTTCTTCCCCTCATTGACAACGCTGAGGCTGACAGCCGCAGTGCACCGAATAAACCTGACACAGAAAGAACACTCAACATGGCGATGCGAACACATTACTGCGGCTTGGTCACCGAAGCCATTCAAGGACAAACCGTCACTTTGTGCGGTTGGGTCAACCGCAGGCGCGACCACGGCGGCGTGATTTTTGTCGACTTGCGCGACCGCGAAGGCTATGTGCAAGTGGTGTGCGACCCGGACCGCGCCGAGATGTTCAAGCTGGCCGAAGAATTGCGCAACGAGTTTTGCATTCAGATCAAAGGTCTGGTGCGCTTGCGCCCCGAAGGCACCACCAATGACAGTTTGAAGAGCGGAAAAATCGAGGTGCTGTGCCACGAACTGGTGGTGTTGAACGCCTCGGTCACGCCGCCGTTCCAGTTAGACGACGACAACCTGTCAGAGACCACACGTCTCACGCACCGGGTGCTGGATTTGCGTCGTCCTTATATGCAAAAAAACCTGATGCTGCGCTACAAAGTGGCGATGGCGGTGCGCAAGTTCTTGGATGCCAACGGCTTTGTCGATATTGAAACGCCCATGCTGACCAAGAGCACGCCCGAAGGTGCGCGTGACTACCTGGTGCCCAGCCGCGTGCACGACGGCCATTTCTTTGCGCTGCCACAGTCGCCGCAGTTGTTCAAACAGTTGTTGATGGTGGCCGGTTTTGACCGTTACTACCAAATCACCAAATGCTTCCGCGACGAAGATTTGCGTGCCGATCGCCAGCCCGAATTCACCCAGATCGATATCGAAACCTCGTTCATGGACGAGGAAGAAATCCGCGCTTTGTTCCAAAACATGATCAAAGGCGTGTTTGTCGAAGCGCTGGGCATTGAGCTGGGCGACTTCCCCATCATGGCCTACAGCGAAGCCATGCACCGCTTCGGTTCCGACAAACCTGATTTGCGCGTCAAACTCGAATTCACCGAACTGACCGATGTCATGGCCGATGTGGACTTCAAAGTGTTCAGCGCACCGGCCACCACGCCCGGCGGTCGCGTGGTTGCTTTGCGCGTCCCCAATGGCGGCGAGATGAGCCGGGGCGAGATCGACAGCTACACCGAGTTCGTGAAAATTTACGGTGCCAAGGGTTTGGCATGGATCAAGGTGAACGATGTGGCAGCGGGTCGCGACGGCTTGCAGTCCCCCATCGTGAAAAACATCCACGATGCCGCGATTGCAGAGATTTTGAAACGCACCGGCGCACAAAACGGCGATTTGCTGTTCTTCGGTGCTGACAAAGCCAAGGTGGTGAACGACGCCATCGGTGCTTTGCGCTTGAAAGTCGGCCACAGCGAGTTCGGTAAAAAACAAGGTTTGCTGGAAAACCGTTGGGCACCGTTGTGGGTGGTTGACTTTCCCATGTTCGAATACGATGAAGAAGCCCAGCGTTACAACGCGGTGCACCACCCGTTTACCGCGCCCAAAGACGGCCACGAAGATTGGATGGTCACTGCGCCTGAAAAATGCGTGGCCAAAGGCTACGACATGGTGTTGAACGGCTGGGAAATCGGCGGCGGCTCGGTGCGTATCCACCGCGCCGATGTGCAGCAAAAAGTGTTTGATGCCCTCAAGATCACGCCCGAAGAAGCGCAAGTCAAATTCGGCTTTTTGCTGGACGCTTTGCAATACGGCGCACCACCGCATGGCGGCTTGGCCTTTGGCTTAGACCGCATCGTCACTTTGATGACCGGTGCCGAATCGATTCGCGACGTGATCGCCTTCCCCAAAACCCAGCGCGCCCAGTGTTTGCTCACACAAGCGCCTTCCTTGGTGGACGAAAAGCAGTTGCGCGAACTGCACATCCGTTTGCGCAACCTCGATGTCAAAGCAGCCTGAGACCATGACCCAATCCACTGTTGATCAAGGCGTTCCCATTTCGGTCAAGATCCGTGAACGGGTGTTGGCTGCCAACCAACGCTTTAACGCCAACGACAACATCGCCGAATTCATTCAGCCGGGAGAACTCGAGGCCTTGTTGCAGGAAGTGGAAGACAAAATGCAAGGCGTGCTGGACAGTTTGGTGATTGACACCCATAACGACCACAACACCAACGAGACCGCCAAGCGCGTCGCCAAGATGTACATCAAGGAGGTGTTCAACGGCCGCTATGTGAAGTCGCCCGAGATCACAGAATTCCCCAACGCAGAACGCTTGAACGAATTGATGATCGTCGGGCCGATCACGGTGCGCAGCGCTTGCAGCCACCATTTCTGCCCCATCATCGGCAAAATCTGGATTGGCATATTGCCGAATAAAAACACCAACGTCATCGGCTTGTCTAAGTACGCCCGACTGGCCGAATGGGTGATGGGCCGCCCGCAAATTCAGGAAGAAGCCGTGGTGCAACTGGCTGACCTGATACAGCAAAAAACCCGGCCTGACGGCTTGGCGCTGGTGATGGAGGCATCGCACTTCTGCATGGCCTGGCGCGGTGTCAAAGACATAGACAGCCGCATGATCAATTCGGTTATGCGCGGCGCGTTTTTGAAAGACCCGATTCTGCGGCGCGAGTTCTTAGCGCTGATTCCGCAGAAAAACTAAGCCTCACCGGCTCCGATCAACACGGCCCGCGCAGCATGACACGCTTGCTTGGTTGCGACTTCAGCAGCAGCCCTTCCAAACGCAAACAGATTGTGATGGCCTGGGGCGAAGCCGCCGGTGACCGTGTGGTCTTAAAGCAGTTGCAACTGCTGCCCACGCTTGCGGCATTCAGCGACTGTTTGCACACTCCCGGCCCGTGGGTAGGCGGTTTTGATTTGCCTTTCGGTTTGCCGCGCGAGCTGGTTGAAAATTTAGCTTGGCCCACCGATTGGTTGTCTTGCATGCAATATTTCGCGCGACTCAGCCGCGACGACATACGCACCCAATTCGCGCAGTTTTGTAACGCCAGACCCGTCGGGGGCAAGTTTGCGCACCGCGCCACCGACTTGCCCGCCAATTCCAGCCCGTCGATGAAATGGGTCAACCCGCCGGTGGCTTTCATGATGCACGCCGGTGTGCCCTTGCTGTTGCAAGCTGGTGTGCATTTCCCCGGACTGCATGACGGCGACACACAGCGCGTGGCCTTGGAAACTTATCCCGGCATGTGGGCGCGGCGGGTGTTGCAACGCCAAAGCTACAAAAACGACGCAGCGGCCAAGCAAACCACCGAGCGCTGGCTGGCCCGCAAAAACCTGTTGCACGCTTTGGTCTGGGGTCACGAGGCCTTGCCGGTGCGCTTAAAACTCAGCTCGGCCATGGCCGACGATTTGGTGGGGGATGCCAGCGGCGACAGCTTGGACGCGGTGATTTGCATGATGCAAGCCGCTTGGGCGCACCAGCAGTTTTTGCAAGGCGATGTCTTGTATGGTTTGCCGCAGCAGATGGACCGGCTGGAAGGCTGGATCGTTAACGCATGAGCGAAGCGGTGTTTGCGCAAGTCTTGGAAACACCCCGCTTGTACTTGCGTTGCCCGATGCCAGGCGATGGGGAAGCTGTCTACCAAGGTCTCGCGCAAACGCTGACGCAGTTACAGGCCTGGCCAGATTCGCTGCCATGGGCGCAGCAAGCGCAGTCACCCGATATATCTGAAGACTATTGCCAGACCTGTTATGCCGCCTGGGTCATGGGTTGGCGCTGGCCGCTGTTGATGTGGGAGAAGGCCAGCGGCCAATTTGCAGGCAGTGTGGGATTTCACCAGATGGACCATGAGACGGCCACTTGGGAGCTTGGTTATTGGTGCAGCTTGCCTTGCCAAGGTCAGGGCTTGATGAGCGAGGCGGTGCAGACTTTGTGCAGCCATGTATTGCAACAGTGGCCGCAGGTGTGCATCTTGTGCCGTATCGATGCGCGCAACCTGTCCAGTGTGCGTGTCGCGCAAAAAGCCGGTTTTCGTTTGGCTAAAGACGAGTCCTTGGTGTCAGACAGCGGTGCGGCTTACCTGGTGCATCACTATGTGTTGGGACGCGAACTGCACACCGGGCAATCGGACTGACGTTGTAAGCGCATTTCAGTCCAGCTCAGGTCGCGGCCGTCCAGCATTTGCAAACGCCCGGCCAAGGAGCGGCCCAGCCCGGCCAGCAGTTTGAGCGCCTCAGCGGCTTGCAGGCTGCCGATGACACCGACCAACGGGGCCAGCACGCCCATGGTGGAGCAACTGACTTCTTCGGGCGCATCCTCGGGTGGAAACACGCAGGCGTAGCAGGGCGAGGCGGCATGGCGCACATCGTAGGTGGTGAGTTGGCCGTCTAAGCGTATGACCGCGCCGCTGACCAAGGGCACGGCATGGGCCACGCAAGCGGCGTTCAAAGCGTGTCGGGTGCGGAAGTTGTCGGTGCAGTCCAGCGCCACATCGGCCTGGGCCACCAGTTGGTTCAGCAACTCGGCATCGGCCTGTTGCGCGATGGTGTGTACGTGAATGTCCGGGTTGAGTGCCAGCATGGCAGTGCGGGCTGACTCGACTTTGGCTTGACCTACGCGCTCGGTGGTGTGGGCAATCTGGCGTTGCAGATTGGTCAGGTCTACGCTGTCGTGGTCCACCAAGGTGATGCGCCCGACCCCGGAGGCGGCCAAATAAAGTGCTGCGGCGCTGCCCAGTCCGCCAGCGCCCAGCACCAAGGCGTGGCTGTTAAGCAAAGCATCCTGCCCGGTGTCGCCCAGTTCATTGAGCAGGATGTGGCGCGAATACCGCAGCAGCTGCGCGTCATTCACCCCTTACTGTTCCTTTTTTTCCACCGGACGCTCGGTCAGTGTTTTGCTCACTTTGACCGGCTGGTGTTTCAAATGGTTAAGCGCTTGCTGTAATTGGAAGTCATCATTGCTGCCGAACTCAGGCGGCTTGCGTTCGGCGACGGATTTTCTGGATTCGTCTTCCAAACGCTTGAGGGCTTCTTCACGGGCTTTTTCGCGTGCCGGGTCTTTCACTTCAGCGCCTTGGCCGCTGTTGAGGTGTTTCTCCAGATCGGCTTCGCGGGTGCGCAGTGCGGCGTAAGGGCTGCCTTCGGCGGTGTCATCGACCAGCAATTCAGGCACGATGCCTTTGGCTTGGATGGAGCGGCCGCTGGGCGTGTAGTAACGCGCGGTGGTGATTTTCAAAGCGGTGTCGGCTCCGAGTTGACGAACTGTTTGTACCGAACCTTTGCCGAAAGTCTGGCTGCCCATGAGTGTGGCGCGTTTGTGGTCTTGCAATGCGCCGGCGACGATTTCGCTGGCAGACGCAGAACCTTCGTTGACCAACACCAGCAGCGGGATTTTTTTGTACAGGTTTTGGGTTTTGTTGTTCAAGGCAGCGACTGTGTCCACACCACCGCGACGCAGGTAGTACTCGGGTGCGGCTTTGTAGGTGAACTTGCTGTCTTCCAACTGGCCGTTGGTGGAGACCACGGTCACGTTGTCAGGCAGAAACACCGCAGACACCGCCACTGCTGCGTCCAGCAAGCCGCCCGGGTCGTTGCGCAGGTCAAGCACCAGACCTTTCATTTTCGGGTCTTGCTTGTACAGCTCTTCGAGTTTGCGGGTCATGTCTTCGACCGTGCGTTCCTGGAACTGGCTGATGCGAATCCAGCCGTAGCCGTTTTCAATCATCTTGCTCTTGACGCTGACGGTTTTGATTTCTTCGCGGATGATGGTGACCGGGAAAGTGCGGTTTTCGTCTTTGCGGAAGATGGTCAGCACCACCTTGGTTTTGGGTTCGCCGCGCATGCGTTTGACCGCTTCGTTCAGTGTCATGCCTTTCACGGCGGTGTCGTCAACCTTGGTGATCAGGTCACCCGGCTTCAAACCAGCGCGATCAGCAGGTGAGCCTTCGATAGGCGACACCACTTTGACCAGACCTTCTTCTTGCGAAATTTCAATGCCCACACCGACAAATTTGCCAGTGGTGCCTTCGCGGAATTCTTTGTAGGATTTTTTGTCGAAATACTGGGAATGCGGATCGAGGCTGGCGACCATGCCGGCAATGGCATCGTTGATGAGTTTTTTCTCATCGACGGGCTCGACGTAGTCAGACTTGACCATGCTGAACACCGCTGCCAACTGCTGCAGTTCTTCCAATGGCAAGGGTGCCATATTGGCGCGTGCAACGGTTTGTAAAGAAAACGTGGTGAGTGCGCCGGTGAGTGCGCCGACAGTCAACCAACCTGCAATTTTGAGTTTCTGGCCCATGTTTTACGTTTCCCTGTGAGTATCACTGACATATCTATTTAGGAAGATAGTCTACTGCGGTTAGACGGGCTTCCCTGAGGGCCGGACGCGATAACCCCATCAGGGCCGCATCAGCCGCCGTCGTAGCTGAATCAAAGATAAAAATGGCGCAGCGGGCGCAGGTCTGCGTCTAATTCATACACCAAAGGTTCACCATTTGGGATATTCAAACCCACAATGTCCTGGTCGGAGATGTTGTCCAAGTACTTGACCATGGCGCGAATGGAATTGCCGTGGGCGCTGATCAGCACGCGTTTGCCGCTGCGGATGGCGGGTGACAAGGACTCGTTCCAAAAAGGCATGACACGCTCGACGGTGTCCTTCAGGCATTCGGTCAATGGCACTTGTGCCGCTTGCAATTTGGCGTAACGCACATCGTGCCGTTCGCAACGCTCGTCGTCCGGAGCGAGGGCAGGCGGTGGCACGTCGTAACTGCGTCGCCAGGCCAGAACCTGATCGTCGCCGAATTTTTGTGCGGTTTCGGCTTTGTTCAAACCTTGCAGTGCGCCGTAGTGACGCTCGTTGAGCCGCCAGTGGTGGGCCACCGGCAACCAACTGCGGTCCATGCTATCCAAGGCATGCCACATGGTGTGGATGGCGCGTTTGAGTACGCTGGTGTAGCCGAGGTCGAAGTCGTAGCCGTTGGCTTTGAGTTTGAGTCCGGCTTGACGGGCTTGTTCAATGCCGGTGTCGGTCAGTTCGACATCGGTCCAACCGGTGAAGCGATTTTCCAGATTCCAAAGGGATTCGCCGTGGCGTATCAGAACGAGCTTGTACATGAATGAATAAAACCTTGTAAACGAAAACGGGCAAAAAAGGATTCTAGAATGCGAACTTACAAATCCCTGAGGCCAACGGCGTGAATTTTCTGATTGATAACTGGTTATTGGTGTTGGTTGCCCTGACTTCTGGTATTGCTTTGTTACTGCCCAATCTGCAAACCATGGGCGCACCCGGCTTGTCCCCCACTCAGGCAGTGTTGATGATCAACCGCGAAAAAGCCAATGTGGTCGATGTGCGCAGTGCCGACGAATTCGCCAGCGGCCATCTGATCGGTTCACGCCATGTGGCCTTGGACACAATCTCCACCGAACTGACAAAAACCGTTCCCGATAAAAAACGTCCTTTGATATTGGTGTGTGCCAGTGGCATGCGCTCCCAAAAAGCCCAGCGCATTGCCCAGCAACTCGGCTATGAGAATGTGCACAGTCTGGGCGGCGGTTTGAAAATTTGGCAAGATGCCAATCTGCCCTTGGAAAAAGCCTGATTCATCACTACCTATACACGTCATGTCACCCGTCAAGATGTACACCACCGCCGTTTGCCCTTATTGCGTTCGGGCCAAGCAACTTTTGAAGTCACGCGGTGTAGAGCACATTGAAGAAATCCGCATCGATTTGTCAGATGCCGATCGCGACCACATGATGAGCCTGACCGGTCGCCGCACCGTGCCACAGATTTTTATTGGCGACCACCATGTCGGCGGCTGCGACGATTTGATGGCGCTCGACAGCCAAGGCGGATTGCTGACTTTGCTGCAAGCAAATTGAGATAAACTTTTTCATCAATTCACCCGCAGCCACCCATAAGCGCTGTCGTCTTTTTTTATTCAGGAAGCCCGCATGGCAGACAACCTCGAACCCGTTTTTCTCATCCAACGCATGTACTTGAAAGACTTGTCGCTGGAGCAACCCAATTCACCCGCTATTTTGTTGTCACAGGACCAGCCCACAGTTGATATTCAAATCGGCTTGGGTTCCGAACAGATTGGCGAAGGCTTATTTGAAATCACCGTCACCGCCACAGTGACCGCCAACATACAGGCGCAAACCATGTTCCTGGTGGAAGCCAAGCAAGCCGGCATTTTTGAAATCCGTCACCTGAATGACCAGCAAATGGAACATGTGGTGAATGTGGTCAGTCCCCAAATTATTTACCCCTACTTGCGCAGCAACGTGGCTGATGTGATTCAGCGCGGCGGCTTCCCGCCGGTTCACATGGCTGAAATCAATTTCCAAGCCATGTTTGAACAACAGCAGCGCATGAAAGCTGAGCAGCAACTGCAGTGAACCTGCTGATACTGGGTGCAGGCGCTTGGGGCACGGCATTGGCCGTGCAGGCCAGTCGTCGGCATACAGTGAATTTATGGGCCCGGGATGCCACGCATGTCCAGGACATGCTGGCGCAGCGGCTCAACCAACGCTACCTCCCCGGTCATGCTTTGCCTGCGGGCCTGACCCCCACCCACGCACCTTTGCCCGAACTGATTCAACACGCCGACTTGGTGGTGTTGGCAGCGCCCATGGCCGCACTTCGGTTGATGTTGCTCGAGGTCGCGCCCCATGTTCACAACACACCCGTGGCCTGGCTATGCAAAGGTTTTGAAGCGGTGAACCCGACGGGTTCGGGTTCAGGTTTGAACCACGGTTTGATGGGGCATGAAGTGCAAGCGCAGGTTGAACCCGCTATGTTGGCCGGCGTGTTGAGCGGACCGAGTTTTGCGCAGGAAGTGGCCGCCGGTCAGCCTACAGCGCTGGTGGCAGCCAGTCTGCATGCATCCGTCAGACAGGCCTTGGTAGACGCTTTCCACGCAGACAATCTGCGCGTTTATGCCAATGTCGATGTGGTCGGCGTCGAAACCGGCGGTGCGGTCAAAAACGTGTTGGCGATAGCCACCGGTTTGTGCGACGGCTTGCAACTTGGTTTGAATGCACGTGCTGCTCTCATCACGCGCGGCTTGGCCGAGATGACCCGCTTAGGCGTGGCCTTGGGGGCCAAAACCGACACCTTCATGGGCTTGTCAGGTCTGGGCGATTTGGTGCTGACAGCGACCGGCGATTTATCGCGCAACCGCCAGGTGGGCATGGCCTTGGCGCAAGGACGCAGTCTGCCGGAAGTGTTGCAGTCCTTGGGCCATGTGGCCGAAGGTGTGTACAGCGCTCATACTGTTTTCAACCGCGCGAAATCTTTGGGTGTGGATATGCCGATTGCGGCTGCGGTGGTGTCGGTGTTGCAAGGCCAAGTCTCAGCTGGACAAGCGGTGGCCATGCTGATGGGGCGCGACGCCAAGGGCGAATGAGGTTTATCGCTTTCAGATGCTGAGGACGGGTTCAGCGCGGTTCAGATTTCCAAGTTATCAATCAACCGGGTCTTGCCTAACCTGGCTGCGCCCAACACCACCAGTGGATCACCGCTTAACGCAGTCACCGGGGATAAATCATGCTGGCGGCGCACAGTGATGTAGTCCGGCTGCCAGCCTCTGTCGCGCAAACCGGCCATGGCGGCTGCTTCCAGTGCTGCCACGTCCAAATGACCCATTCCAGCAGAACGCACCGCTTGTGCCAGTTGCTTCAAAGCCATAGAGAGTTGCACCGCCTCGGCACGTTCTTCGGGGCTTAAATAGCCATTGCGCGAACTCAGGGCCAAGCCATCGGGCGCACGTGTGGTGTTGGCCGCGACGATGTTCACCGGCATGGCCAGTTGCTCCACCATGCGGCGCAGGATCAGCAGCTGCTGAAAATCTTTTTGCCCGAACATGGCGATGCCGCCGCTGTGGGTGAATACGCTGTGAAACAGTTTGAGCACCACGGTGCACACGCCAGTGAAAAACCCCGGGCGAAACTGTCCTTCCAAAATATCGGCCAGTGCAGGGTCTGGTTGCAGTTTGAAGGTTTGGGGTTGAGGGTACAACTCAGCTTCATCAGGGGCAAACAACACATCACAACCGACACTGCGTAATTTGTCGCAGTCGATCTCAAAGGTGCGCGGGTAGCTTGCAAAGTCCTCGCTTGGCAGAAACTGCAAGCGGTTGACAAAAATACTGGCAACGCTGACATCCCCCAACTGCTTGGCCATGCGCATCAGATTCAGGTGACCGTCATGCAGGTTGCCCATGGTGGGCACAAACGCCGGTTTGTGAAAAGAACGCAGATGCTGGCGCAACTCCGCCACTGTGCGGGCAATGAGCATAGGCTTTACCAGGCGTGCAGTTCGTTGACAGGGAAACGTTTTTCTTTGACGGCTTTGACAAAAGCTTCCATGGCACCCAGGACCGTGCCTGTCTCAGCCATGAAGTTGTGCGCGAATTTCGGCACCTTGCCTTGTGTGATGCCCAGCATGTCATGCAACACCAGAATTTGTCCGGCAGTGTCGATACCAGCGCCTATGCCGACGGTGGCGCAGCTGGTCAGTGCCCGGGTGATTTCAGCAGACAGGACAGCCGGCACCATTTCCAGTACCAGTGCTTGCGCTCCGGCGTTTTGCAGTTGCAATGCGTCTTGCATGAGTTGCTGAGCCGCACTTTCGGTGCGGCCTTGCACCCGGTAGCCGCCCAGCGTGTTGACGCTTTGCGGGGTCAGGCCTAAGTGGCCGCACACGGGGATGCCGCGAGTCACCAGAAATTCCACGGTGGGCGCTAACCACGAACCGCCTTCAAGCTTGACCATGTGTGCGCCTGCCTGCATCAGCAAAGCGGCGCTTTTGAACGCTTGCTCGGGTGTGGCGTAGCTGCCAAAAGGCATGTCGCCCAGCACAATCGGGCGGCCGTTTTGCTTTTGCAGACCGCGGGCCACGCATTCGGTGTGGTAGCGCATGGCTTCCAGCGTCACGGGAATGGTGCTGTTGTGTCCTTGGCAAACCATGCCCAGCGAATCGCCCACCAGAATGATTTCTACGCCAGCCAGATCTGCCACGGCCGCAAAGGTGGCATCGTAGGCGGTGAGCATGGTGATTTTTTCGCCGTCAGCCAGCATTTTCATGAGGCTGTGCATGGTCATGGCGGGGCGTTTACCGGCGGGGGGAGCAGAGGGCTGCACGCTCATGGTGGGTTCTCCTGTGAATGTTCAGTTGGCAGGCGAATACGCCAGTCGCACGTAAATCGGCGCATAGGCTTCAGCCTGGGTGATGTCGACCAGCATTTCCTTGGCCAGTTCAAGCAATGCGATGAAGGTCACCAGCATGACCGGCACGCCCAGCGCGGGGTCAAACAGGTTTTCAAATTCGACAAATCGCTGGCCTTGCAGTTTCTTCAACACGATGCTCATGTGTTCTCGCACCGACAGTTCCTGGCGGCTGATTTTGTGGTGTTGTACCAGCTTGGCGCGGCGCAGTATGTCGGCCCAGGCGGCTTGTAAATCCGGCACGGCCACATGCGGGAAGCGCGGTTGCATGGACTGCTCAATGTAAACCTGGGCGCGCAAAAAATCCCGGCCTTGTTGCGGCACTTCGTTCAGACGCGCAGCGGCCAATTTCAGCTGTTCGTATTCCAGCAAACGGCGCACCAGTTCGGCACGCGGGTCTTCGGGTTCTGCGCCTTCGGCCACTTTCTTGGGCGGCAGCAACATGCGCGATTTGATTTCAATCAGCATGGCGGCCATCAGCAAATACTCGGCGGCCAGCTCCAGATTGGTTTTGCGGATTTCCTCGACGTAGCTCAGATATTGGCGGGTCAGACCCGCCATAGGAATATCCAGAATATTGAAGTTTTGTTTGCGGATCAGGTAGAGCAGCAAATCCAGCGGACCTTCGAACGCTTCCAGAAAAATTTGCAGCGCATCCGGCGGTATGTACAAATCCTGGGGCATGGCAAACAGCGGTTCGCCATACAAACGTGCAACAGCCACGTGGTCTATGACCGTGGGCATGTGAGGCAGATCGGCATTCGGCCCGTCAGGCCAGTTCGCCACGGTGGGGGTGTTCACTTGGGTGCGTTGGTCTGGTAGACGTAGGGCTTTTGCGCCACCCGCGCTTGCTTGAACTCGGCTTGCTCTTGGCGGTTCAGCGGTTTGTCCCACAACAGACCCCGGCCTTGGCGCTGTTCTGCCTCAAGCGTAGGCTTGGCAGCTTTGAGTTGCTGCAAAAAATCGGTGGTTTCAGAGGTATAGGCAGGACGGCTGAACAATGACATAGGAGGCGGCTTCCAGGTGAGTGGCAGATTCTACTCAGTGGTCAATGCGGGCGCTGAATTGATTCCGTCTTTCGGCGACATCAGCCTGTTTTAAGATAAGTGACTTAAACACTTAAACACCCAAGCGCCGAGGCCATCATGGAAACTGTCCGTTGGAATATTGCTGTATCGCCGGACACGGACCAATCCGTGCGCATGTTCATCGCCGCCCAGGGTGGCGGACGCAAAGGAGATTTATCGCGCTTCATTGAAGAAGCTGTGCGTTCTTACCTGTTGGAGAAGGCTGTAGAACAAGCCAAAAGCGCTGCCAACGGCATGAGCGAACAGGCATTGAACGACCTGATAGATGAGGCAGTGCAATGGGCGCGTGAAAAATAATGCGCGTCATTCTGGATACCAATGTGCTGTTGGCAGCACTGATATCACCGCACGGACCGCCTGACAAGATTTACCGTGCCTGGCGTTCAGCCAGCTTCGAACTGGTGACATCGGCTGCTCAATTAGATGAACTGCGACGCGTGAGTCGCTATCCCAAGCTCAAACAGTTACTGCCTGCTCACCGTGTTGGCACCATGGTGAACAACATGCAACGTGCTCATGTTCTGGGTGATTTGTCCCCATTGCCTCAAAGCATGGCATTGAACGATGCAGACGACGCATTTCTGATCGCCATGGCATTGGCCAGCGATGCAGACTATCTGGTGACAGGTGACCGCCGAGCAGGGCTGTTGCAACACCGTGTCATTGGCCGTACCCGCATACTGAATCCAACTGCTTTTTGCGAGCAAGTCCTTTGAATACTCTCACTCAGAAAAGCGACAGTCAAACACTGTGATGTGAATCTATCTGGCGCACGTCTAAGGCCAGCTGCCAATCCTTAACCACATATTCTGGCGTGAGCCTGACCATTAAACCGGTTCGCTCAAGGATATCCAGCGGCTGAGGGTTGAGCCCGCAAAGAATGAGTTGCACCTGTTGTTGCTCGCAACGGCTGAGCAAGCTGTGCAGGGCATCGGCACCGCTGGAGTCGATGTAAATCAGACCGCTGGTCTCCAGCACCAGTGTTTTCTCCGGCAAGTTTTGGGCTGTTTGCTCTAACAAATCAACCGCCCCAAAAAACAAGGCCCCGTTCAAAGCCCACACTTGTGTGTGCGCCGTGGCGTGCAGCAACTTTCTGTGCGTCAGGTTGGAAATGCGGTAGATGAAAGTCAGACATGCACCGATCAAACCCACCGCCATGCCTGCGCTGAGGTCGACCAGGACGGTCAGCATAAACACCGCCAACAAGGTGAATCGGTAAGGCCAGCGAAACTGCGACAAGCGCACAAATGCTCGCCAGTCCCCCATGTTCCAAGCGATGAACAGCAGCAAAGCGCTCAGTACGCCCAGTGGGATGTGCGACACCAGCGGCGCGGCCAACCACACAATCAACAACAGCCCCAGCGCATGCACCATACCGGCCACCGGACTGCTGGCACCGTTTTTCACGTTAGTGACGGTGCGCGCCAACGCGCCGGTGGCAGGCATGCCGCCGACAAACGGCATCACCATATTGGCCAAACCTTGCGCCATCAATTCTTGGTTCGGGTCATGCCGATCGCCGATCATGTTGTCGCTGGCGCGGGCGCACAGCAGCGAAGAAATCGCCCCGAGCAACGCGAGCGTGAAACTCGGCACCAACACCGCTTGCAATTGCGCCCAGGACAAATCCGGCCAGCTCACAGTTGGCAGACCCGAGGGAATGCCACCGAAGCGACTGCCTATGGTGGCGACTGGCCAGTCTGTCGAGTAAGTGAACGCCGTTGCCAGCAACATCACCAGCATGGGGCCGGGTACCAATGACAGGCGTTGCGACATGGAAGGCTTTAGCCAGCGCGGCATCAGCAGTTGCCAGAACACCAGTAACAGCAAACTGCCTGTTGTCAGTACCAAGGTGGGTATGTCGGTCTGGCTGATATGCAAGCTGATGACGTTGACAATGCCAAACACATCGGCCGGCATGGTTTGTATGGGCAAGCCGAGAAAGTCTTTGAGTTGCAACATGCCTATCAACACCGCGATGCCGTTGGTGAAGCCGGTGATCACAGCCACCGGTATGAAGCGAATCAGTACACCCAAACGCATCACCCCCATGAGCAGCAGCCACAAGCCGGACATCAAGGTGGCCAGCATCAAACCGTTGATGCCGTGCATATGAACGATGCCGTACACCATGACAACAAAGCCGCCTGCCGCGCCGCTGATTTGCACCCGGCTGCCGCCCAAGGCCGCGATCAGAAAACCGGCGACGATGGCGGTGACCAACCCGGCTTCAGGTTGGAGCCCGCAGGCAATCGCAAACGCCATGGAGATGGGCAAGGCCACGACGCTGACCGTCAAACCCGCGCCCACATCTTTTCCAAAACGTGCGCGGTTGTAAGCGCGCAAAGCGTCTATCAATTTGGGGCGAAACACCAGCAACTGCATTAATTCACTATACGCTTGCTGTTCGCGGTGCTGTCTGATGCAGATCAACAGAGATGCAGGTTGAGCGAATCAGTCAGTCCAAGCAGGAGGCCATTGCAGTTTCATGCCGTGTGTTTTTTCAAACCCGGCCACGTCTTCAGGCCGGTCCAGGTCGGTGATGAAGTGCAGGTTGTCGCTGGGCAGTTTGTGGGTCTGCGCCGCATGGCTTTGTCGCCATTCCTTGCAACCGTAGTCGCTGTCGCCTGCCAGTATGTCTGCGCGTGCGCGAGCGCTCAGCAACACCGGGTTGCCGGGTTGGCCGTTGACCCAGGGAAAAAGCATGTCGGTATCTGTTGCACGTTGAGCAAACGCTTGCAGCAAGGTGTGAATGTCGTCGGTGGTGACCAGCGGTTGATCGGCCAGCGACATCACCACCGTGCCGGTGTCAGCGTTCACGGCTTGCAAACCCAGACGCTGCGACGATACCAAGCCCATGTCGGGGTCCGGGTTGTAGATCTTGTGCACTGGCAGGCCATTCAATGGCGCTTCGATGTCGGCAGCGTAATGGCCCAGCACCACCACCAGTTGGGTCACGCCTGCATCCAGCAGTTGGCGGGCACTGCGGCGAATCAGCGGCTCGCCATTCAGCTCCAACAGCGACTTGGGTTTGTGACCCATGCGCGAACCCGAACCGGCGGCCAGCAACACCGCTGCTGTGGTCATGAGGCGCTTTTCAATGGATGCGCATGCCAGGCATGGCGCCCGGCCAGGGGTGGAGCACGTAAATGCCGGGCTGTGCTTTTTCGTCTGCGTGCGAGGCGGCGAGCACCATGCCTTCAGACACGCCAAATTTCATTTTGCGTGGTGCCAAGTTGGCGACCATGACCGTGTGTTTGCCGATCAGGTCCTCGGGCTTGTATGCGCTGGCGATACCGCTGAACACATTGCGCATGCGGCCTTCACCCACATCCAGCGTCAAACGCAGCAGCTTGGTGCTGCCTTCGACTGGTTCGCAGTTGACGATCAAGGCGATGCGCAAATCGATCTTGGCGAAGTCGTCGATGGTGATGGTGGGGGCGATGTCCTCGCCGCCGGGCCGCCCCAAGGCGAGGACGCCCCCCTCGGGGGGCAGGGAGGACGCGTCAGCGCCGACCGAGGGGGCTTTGTTTGCGCCGCCGGGTATAGATAAATTTTGGTCAGATAAATCGGTGTCTGACCCCAATTTATCCGGCGCCTCAAACAAAGCATCCAGCATCTTCTCGTCCACACGTTGCATCAAATGCGCGTAGTTGCCAATCACGTGACCCGCACCCAAGAGCTTGGAGGCATTGTCGAAGGTCATGGGCTCTATCTTCAAGAAGCTTTCCACTTGTGCGGCCAGTTGCGGCAACACCGGTTTGAGCATGGTGCTCAGCAGACGGAAGGCCTCAATGCAGGTGCTGCACACATCTTGCAAACGCGCGTCCATGTCCGGTTTCTTGGCCAGTTCCCAAGGTTTGTTCGCGTCTACATATTCATTCACCCGGTCGGCCAGCGCCATGGTGTCGCGCAAGGCTTTGGCGTAATCGCGTTGGTCATACAGATCTGCCACCGCAGTTAATTTGCTTTGCAGTTGCGCTAGCAATGCCTGACCGTCATCACTCACCGCACCCAACTTGCCTTCAAACCGCTTGGCAATAAACCCGGCCGCCCGGCTCGCAATATTCACAAACTTGCCGACCAAATCAGAGTTGACCCGGGCCATGAAATCTTCCGCGTTGAAATCAATGTCTTCGTTGCGCCCGTTGAGCTTGGCCGCCAAGTAATAACGCAGCCACTCGGGGTTCATGCCCAGCTTCAGGTATTTCAACGGGTCAAGGCCTGTGCCCCGACTCTTGCTCATCTTCTCGCCGTTGTTCACCGTCAAAAAGCCGTGGACGAACACTTTGTCCGGCGTTTTGCGGCCACTGAATTTCAATATCGCTGGCCAGAACAAGGTGTGAAACGTGACGATGTCTTTGCCGATGAAGTGGTATTGCTCGGTATCTGCGGCGGCCATGTAGGCCTCAAAACTGCGGTCGTCTCCGTGTTGGGCTTTGGGGCCGCCTTTGTCGAACCAGTTTTTCAGTGAAGCCAAATAGCCTATGGGCGCGTCCAGCCAAACGTAAAAATATTTGCCCGGCGCGTCCGGTATCTCGATGCCGAAATAAGGCGCGTCGCGGCTGATGTCCCAGTCGCCCAGGCCTTCGCTGGTCGAGCCGTCGGGGTTGGTGCGAACGCTGAACCATTCCTTCACCTTGTTCGCCACCTCGGGCTGCAAGTGTGTGCCGTTTTGCGTCCAGTCTTGCAAAAACGCCACACAACGCGGGTCGGAGAGCTTGAAGAAAAAATGCTCTGCGTGTTTCAGCACCGGTGTGGCACCGCTCAAGCCCGAGTATGGGTTTTTCAAGTCGGTGGGCGCGTACACCGCGCCGCAGTTTTCGCAGTTGTCGCCGTACTGGTCTTTGGCACCGCATTTCGGGCATTCGCCTTTGATGAAGCGGTCCGGCAAAAACATGTTTTTTTCCGGGTCGAAAAACTGCTCAATGGTTTTGCGCTCAATCAGCGTGCCGCCTTGCTCGGCAGACAAATCGCGCAGATCGCGGTAAATCTGTTGCGCCAGAGCGTGGTTTTCAGGCGCGTCGGTGGAATGCCAGTTGTCAAAGCTGATGTGAAAACCGTCTAAATAAGTTTGGCGACCCGCAGCGATACCGGCGACAAACTGCTGCGGCGTGAGCCCGACTTTTTCAGCCGCAATCATGATGGGCGCGCCGTGCGTGTCGTCAGCGCAGACAAAATTCACCGCGTGGCCCTGCATGCGTTGAAAGCGCACCCAGATGTCCGCCTGTATGTATTCCATCATGTGGCCGATGTGGAAATTGCCGTTGGCATAGGGCAGGGCGGTGGTGACAAACAGGTGTCGCTGGCTCATAAGCTGGTGTATTGGGTCAGGGGAAACGGCGATTTTATGCGGCGCGGTGCAGCCGCACAGACACAACTGACGGCGGCTGACCCTTGCGATCAAAGCGGTCTTGTGCGGCGCGGTCGCAAAAGCCTCGCTCGCTTGGCTAGACTAGCCGCTTTTTGCATCGAAAGTGCTGGAGTATTTATGGCCGTGACCGAACAAGACATTACCCTCGCCTTGCAATCTGTGGCGGACCCGCTGACCGGCCAGGATTTTGTCGCCGCCAAAGCCATTAAAAACATCGTCATCCATAACGGCGCTGTCAGTTTTGATCTGGTGCTGGGCTACCCGGCCAAAAGTTTGTGGGCTTCGTTTCAACAACAACTCGAACATGTGGTGTCGCAACTGCCGGGTGTGACATCGGTGAAGGTGACGGTCAGCAGCCAGGTGGTGGCGCATGCCGCACAACCGGGCGTGGCATTGCTGCCGCAAGTGAAAAACATCATCGCCGTGGCCTCGGGCAAAGGCGGCGTGGGCAAATCCACCACCGCTGCCAATTTGGCCTTGGCGCTGGCCGCCGAAGGCGCGAGCGTGGGTTTGTTGGATGCGGATATTTACGGCCCCAGCCAGCCGATGATGATGGGCTTGTCCGGCAGGCCTGAGAGCAGTGACGGCAAAACCATGCAACCGCTGGAAGCCCACGGCGTGCAAGTCATGTCCATCGGTTTTCTGGTGGCGCAAGACCAGGCCATGGTCTGGCGCGGCCCCATGGCCACGCAAGCGCTGGAGCAGTTGCTGCGTCAAACCAATTGGCGTGACCTGGACTATTTGATCGTCGATATGCCACCCGGCACCGGCGACATTCAGTTGACATTGAGCCAGCGTGTGCCGCTGACCGGCGCGGTCATCGTCACCACACCGCAAGACATTGCTTTGATCGATGCCATGAAAGGCATACGCATGTTCCAAAAAGTGGGTGTGCCGATTTTGGGCATCGTAGAAAACATGGCGGTGCATGTGTGCAGCCAGTGCGGCCATGCGGAACACATCTTTGGTGTGGAAGGCGGCAAAAAAATGGCGCAGGCCGAAGGCATGGCGTATTTGGGCGCCTTGCCACTGAGCATGGCCATACGCGTGCAAGCCGACAGCGGTCTGCCCAGCGTGGTGGCCGAGCCGGAGGGTGAGGTCGCTGGTATTTACAAAGCCGTGGCGCGCCAGTTGGCGGTTAAGGTGGCTGCCAAAGCCAAGGACTTTTCGTCGAAATTCCCGACCATCAAGGTGTCGGCAAATACCTGATTGGCAAGTCAGCCGTAATGCATTAAAGTGCATTCATGGCTTTACCTGCATCTGCCGAAGAACGGCACCCTTATCTGACTGCTTTGGGCGAACGTGTGCGCGCCTTGCGTGCGCGTCGCGGCCTCACCCGCAAAGCCGCTGCGGCGCGTGCCCAGGTGTCAGAGCGGCATTGGGCCAATTTGGAATCGGGCAACGGCAACGCCTCGGTGCTGGTGTTGCTGCAAGTGGCCAAAGCCTTGCAATGTGGTCTGGTCAGTTTGTTGGAAGAAGAAGCGGCCAGCGGCACAGCGCGGCATCAACATATTGCATTGATTGGTTTGCGCGGTGCGGGCAAGTCCACCTTGGGTCAGCGGCTGGCGCGTGAAATGGGCTATGTGTTTGTTGAAATCAGTCGCGTGATTGAAACGCTGGCGGGTTGCAGCATCAGCGAAATTCACGGTTTGTATGGCCCGCAGGCTTACCGCCGCTATGAGCGTCGCGCCTTAGAAGACAGCCTGGCCCAACATTCTCATGTGGTGCTGGCCACGCCCGGCGGCTTGGCTTCTGACGCGGCCAGTTTTCAGTTATTGCTGGCGCAGTGCTTCACGGTCTGGTTGCAAGCCACCCCCGAGGACCACATGGCTCGTGTGGTTGCGCAAGGCGACACCCGGCCAATGGCGGCCAGCCCCGAAGCCATGGGTGATTTGCGCCGCATCTTGCAAGACCGCAGCCCTTTTTACGCCCGGGCGGACTGGCAGTTGAACACCAGCGCCCAGTCTCAGGAAGACAGTTTTCAGGCGCTCAAAAAATATTGCGAAAACCTGGTGTAACTTGCAATATATTGCACCAACTGCCCGCTGCTATGCAGGATGATGCACAGCTTCGCCAGACTGAGTGCTGAGCTGACCCGGACAACCCAAGGAAGCGACATGACCGATTTTTCTGTTGATTACCAAACCAGCCCCGAACACTACCGCCACTGGTCTTACACGGTGCAAGGCGATATCGCCACACTGTCGTTAGACATCCAAGAAGACGGCGGCATTCTGCCCGGCTACAAACTGAAATTGAACTCTTACGACCTGGGCGTGGACATCGAACTGAACGACGCGGTGCAGCGTCTGCGCTTCGAGCACCCCGAGGTGAAAGCCGTGGTGGTCACCAGTTTGAAGGACCGCATTTTTTGCTCGGGCGCGAATATCTTTATGTTGGGTTTGTCCACCCACGCTTGGAAGGTCAACTTTTGCAAATTCACCAATGAAACACGCAATGGTTTGGAAGACAGCAGCCGACACGGTGGGTTGAAATTCCTGGCGGCGGTCAACGGCGCATGTGCAGGTGGCGGTTATGAATTGGCGCTGGCTTGCGACGAGATATTGCTGGTCGACGATCGCTCCAGCAGCGTATCACTGCCTGAAGTCCCCTTGCTGGGTGTGTTGCCCGGCACCGGCGGTTTGACCCGCATCACCGACAAACGCCATGTGCGCCATGACCACGCCGATGTGTTTTGCACCAGTGTGGAAGGCGTGCGCGGCCAGCGTGCCGTGGATTGGCGTTTGGTCGATGCGATTGCCAAACCCGCGCAATTCGCCACAGCCGTGTCTGAGCGTGCAGCGCAACTGGCCGCACACAGCCAACGCGCAGGCGCGGCGGCCCAAGGCCAAGGCGTGAAGCTCAAGCCTTTGCACAAAACCGTGACTGCCGACAGCTTGCACTACACCTATGTGAAGGTAGACATTGACCGCGAAAAACGCACCGCTACCGTGTGCGTGTCAGCCCCGGTGGGCAAGGTGCTAAGCACGCTGGCAGATATCCAAGCCGCAGGCGACAGCTGGTACCCGTTGCAAATGGCGCGTGAATTGGACGACGCGATATTGAGTTTGCGCACCAACGAACTCGACATCGGCACTTGGTTGTTGCGCACTGAAGGCGACGCGACTTTGGCGCTGCAATCTGATGCGGTGTTGATGCAGCACCAAGACCATTGGCTGGTGAAAGAGACCATAGGCTTGTTGCGCCGCACCTTGGCGCGTCTGGACGTGTCCTCGCGTTCCATGTTTGCATTGATCGATGAAGGCTCTTGCTTTGCAGGCACGCTGGCCGAACTGGCGTTTGCCGCTGACCGCGCTTACATGTTGGCGCTGCCGGACGCGCCCGACACAGCGCCGCATATCGCATTGAGCGATGTGAACTTCGGCGTATTCCCCATGGTGAATCACCAGTCGCGTTTGCAGCGTCGCTTCTACGAAGAGACCTCACCGCTGGAAGCCGTGCGTGCTGTGGTGGGTCAAAGTTTGGATGCGGACAAAGCGATGGCATTGGGTTTGATCACAGCAGCACCTGACGACATAGATTGGGCGGATGAATTGCGCATCGCCATCGAAGAACGCGCGGCCATGTCGCCCGACTCACTCACCGGCTTGGAAGCGAACTTACGCTTCAGCCAAAAAGAGTCCATGGAGACACGCATCTTTGGTCGTTTGTCGGCTTGGCAAAACTGGATCTTCAATCGCCCGAATGCGGTTGGCGACAAAGGCGCATTGAAGGTCTACGGCAAAGGCGAGAAAGCCGCTTTTGACATGAACCGCGTTTAATTAATTGGGGTCAGACTCCTATTAATTCCCTTCACATTTCATCAAGCATTCATTGGGATCTGACCCCAATTGATTTCAATCTTTAAAACACTCTGGAGTAAGACATGTCAGCCATCAACTACAGCGAAAAAATTCCCAACAACGTGGACTTAGGCGGCGACCGCACGTTGCAACGGGCCTTGGAACAGTGGCAGCCCAACTTCATCAACTGGTGGGACGACATGGGCCCCGAAGGCACGACAGACAACGAGGTGTATTTGCGCACCGCCGTCAGTGTGGACCCGCAAGGTTGGGCGCAGTTTGGGCATGTGAAGATGCGCGACTACCGTTGGGGCATTTTTTTGAACCACGGCGAAGCCGACCGCACCATTCATTTCGGTGACCACAAAGGTGAGAAAGCCTGGCAAGACGTGCCCGGCGAACACCGCGCCAATTTGCGCCGCATCATCGTCACGCAAGGCGACACCGAGCCCGCATCTGTCGAACAACAACGCCACTTGGGCAAGACCGCGCCCAGCATGTACGACTTGCGCAATCTGTTTCAGATCAACGTGGAAGAAGGCCGTCACTTGTGGGCCATGGTGTATTTGCTGCACAAACATTTCGGTCGCGATGGCCGCGAAGAAGCCGAGGCCTTGCTTGAGCGTCGCAGCGGCCAGGAAGACAACCCGCGCATTTTGCAAGCCTTCAACGAAGAGACACCCGATTGGTTGAGCTTCTTCATGTTCACCTATTTCACCGATCGCGACGGCAAGTTCCAGTTGTGCGCTTTGGCGGAAAGCAGTTTCGATCCGCTGGCACGCACCACCAAGTTCATGCTGACTGAAGAAGCGCACCACATGTTTGTCGGCGAATCCGGCATCAGCCGCATCATTCAACGCACGTGCGCGGCAATGAACGAAATGAAAACCGATGACGTGGGCAAACTGCGTGCCGCTGGTGTGATTGATTTGCCAACGATTCAACGCTATTTGAATTTCCACTTCAGCGTGACGATTGATTTGTTTGGCGCGGATGAGTCGAGCAACGCAGCGACGTTTTATTCAACAGGTATCAAAGGCCGCTATGAAGAAGGCAAGCGTGATGATGATCACATGTTGCGCGGTCAGACTTACAAGGTGTTGCACGTGGCCAATGGGCAGCTGCAAGAAAAAGAAGTGCCTATGCTGAATGCGCTGAATGAAGTGCTGCGTGATGACTACATCAAGGATTCAGTGGGCGGTGTCGAGCGTTGGAACCGTGTGATCGAGAAAGCCGGTTTACCGCACCGCCTGAGCGTGCCGCATAAGGCGTTTCACCGCAACATCGGCGCTTTGTCTGGCGCTAAGGTGTCGCCGGATGGCCGTGTGGTGTCTGAGCAGGAATGGAGTGCCAAGGTAGGCGAGTGGTTGCCCACAGCGGAAGACCGTGCGTTTGTGCAAAGCCTGATGGGCCGTGTGGTGGAGCCGGG
>CANNRV010000008.1 GCA_947508145.1 Comamonadaceae bacterium | reverse complement strand
GTTCCACAACTTTGTCTGTGGGCAAATCAGGTGCTTGGACTCGCACCAGTAAATCCAGATGGCCGCCTTGGGCGGGTATGGCCGCTTTAAGCGGAGAGACGATGATGGTGGGCTGTTCCATTTTCTATTTTTCCTTTTGGGTTGATTGGCGGTGCAGACAGGCTTGATCAGCGGTAACTGATTGAAGCCACGCAGTCATGACCTCCCGACGACTGCGCTTTTGTGGAACTGGCGTTACGCCATAGTCCAACTGCATCCAGCGTTGTGTGCTGGTGACAGTGAACAGGCTCGTTTTAGGAGCCGAGTGCGGGTCAAAACCCGCAATCCATTGAGTAAGAAGGATGCACACATTCAGCACCCAGCCACAAAACCAAATAACGGTGGGTGGCATCACATTTCCTCCCAATCGCCTAAGGCTTCCATTTCGACTTTGTCCTTGGGACAAATCGGCGGACCATAGGCCAGGAATTTCTTCAACATCGGTACTTGATACCCGCAGTGTTTGCACTTGGCCCTAGGACGATTCCGTCTAGCAGCTTTCAGCATTGAAACTTTGAGGTGTCCGTGTGGGTATGGGCCCAGCAAGTCGAGCAGCGTGGTGAGGATGACTTTGAGTTCCGGACCGGCTTCTGCGCTGCGCATAGGGCCTTTCATGCCCATCTTGAGTGCAATCTTTTTGAATTCCTTGCCGTGCTTGTGTTCGCAGTTGTCAACCGCGTGAACCAGTTCATGCACCAAGGTGTCGATAACGTCATAGGCTGACTTCAAGGTCGGTGAAATAAAGATCTGGTTCAGCTCATTCGATGCGCTTTTGGTGGACCAGCATTGACCCACATGGCCGCTGCGCGTACCGGTGCTTGCAAAGCCACAGGACACTTGGCATGGGGGTACGGCGAAGCCCTTAGCTGCAAACAAAGGGCGCAGCAGTTCAACTGCGGCTACTAGCCAGGCTTCTCGGGTGGTGTGCATGTGCATGGGTACAACTTGAGCTTGTGGTGGGTTAAGCATGAGCTACCTAAAGCTCACAGTGCGAGCCTTGCACCTGTTATTGCATACAGCACGGGTATGTCTGGGTGTAAAGATTCACAGCGCACAAAGCTCACAAACTGAGCTTGCTCCCACCTAGAGTCTCTTCACACACATGAGGGTGAAGATGACAAACGACATACTTTTAGAAAAAATCAAAACAGCTATGCAAGGAATGAACGATGAATCAAACGAGCATTTTTTGAAACTCATGCCAGATATCTTGCAATGTTTCACGGATAAGCAATTCAGTGCAACCCTGATCATCAAAGAGAACAAAGAAGAATTTGGCGACCTTCACTCCATCAACGCCAATGAATTTGAAATGAACAGCATGTTGTTTGGAATTTGTGAAGTACTGGGTTTGCTTGATGTTCAAAAAACCAAGCTTCCGCAGTGGCTGCACTGAGGCTGCTTGATGACCGCACAAGCCGCTGAAAAATTGATTTACAAAGGTGAGCAGCTCAGGCTTTGCAATGAACCCTTGGGGCCGTTCATTCAAAGCAACCGCTTGCCATTCAAGTTTGAAGCCACCAGCACGGCATTGTGGCGGGGCTATATCGGCACATGGGCCATCGAGCATGAGCGCCTTTACCTTATCGCGATACACGGAGGCATTGGCATGGAAAAACTTTTCCCCGGTTTCGCCCATGGCGTGTTTGCCCATTGGTACACAGGCACATTGCGCTGTCCGCGCGGGGCGCTGCTGAAGTATGTACACGGCGGATTCAGAAGCGTTTACGAGGAAGACTTATTTTTGGATGTGTCTAAAGGCGTTGTGAGCAACGAGCGCTTGGTTCGCAATGGCACAGCAGCACCCGATGCTGCAAAGGGCTACACCTTGGCCGCAGCAACTTCAATGGGAGATTGATCATGTTTTTCGCAACCATTGCACTGATTCTGAAAATCGCACTATCTGGCAAGCGTCGCTGATATGTGGGAATCTTTTTTCTATTGGTTAGCTGTTTATCTATTGGTTGGCCTTCTTTGCGGCCTAACGCTGTCGATCCACCGGTTCGTCATGGAGCACAGGCCCCAAGACTTTGACTGGACGCGCGAGATCAAGTCATGGGCCAGGTATTTCAAGTTTGCAAATTGGAACCGCAGAACAGTGACGCAAGAGCTCAGAGGCATATGGGGCATCATGTGGGTTTGGCCCTTGCTGCCACCGGCGATAGTGTGGGATCTGACCCGTCCTAAGTATGAGCGCGCGATGTTCAGATTCCAAAACAATCCGGCTGATCAGTTTAAGTGTCAAAGCACTCACTTGACCCGGCGTGTATCGCCAGAGCAGGCAGAGGTAGAAAACTTCCATCATGATCCCTTGGGTAAAGTGCCTGCCGTGCCGTTTGGCCATATGCATACGGGCTGGATTGAATTTTTGTCTGAAAAACTCCCCGAACTTAGTCTTTGGGAGTTTGAAATCCCAGAAGACAGTGACGATATCTCGAAGCGGTTGGAAAAGAATGCACCAATGCATTATCAATTGAAAGGCTATGCTTTAGCCAAAGGCAAAAGTGTCAGAGCAGAGTTTTTCACCGAATGGAATTGAAAAGACAGGACATGCGCTCAAAAGTATTCGTGCTTCACATTACCGGTTTGGTATTTTTTTACGATTTTTTTATCTTTGGCTTGACAGGAATAGCCAACCAGGGACTGGACACATGGTGGTCACTGGTTTGTTTCTTTGGTCTAGTGGGTGTAGGCTCTGAATTGGTTATGTTTTTTAAGCTTTCGGTTCGTATCATGAAGTGGTTGTTATTTTATGAAAATTGAAGTGATGTTGGGCAATATCGTTCAGCAACCCGACTTGATGGCTATCGTCAATTCAGCCAACGCCAATTTGCGTTTAGGGTCCGGTGTGGCCGGCGCTGTTCACTCGGCGGCTGGGCCGGAGCTTGAAGAGTATTGCAAGCTTTTTGCGCCCTTGGAGCTTGGCAGGGCATTGTTGACACCGGGGTTTAAGTTACCCAATCCATGGGTGATTCATGTTCGGGCTGCACATTACCTTAACAACACCGAGCCAGAGCACTTCCTGGAGATGGGCTTAAATGCTGTGTTTCAAATTGCCGAAGAACATCACATCGAGTCGATGGGCATACCTGCCATTGGCACTGGCATGTTCAAGTTTCCTCCCATGCTTGCTGCGAGAATCAATGCCAGAGTGACGCAGCAGGCGCTGGCGCGAACCAAGTGCATCAAGCTGATCCGGTTTTGTGTGGCAAGCAAAGACATGATGCAGTTGTACGCATCTGCCTTGTCGTTAGACGATAGCAAAGGGCCATTGGAATGACCCGCATCAGCGGAAACCGCATCATTGAAGCGCCTTGTTGCAAAACGCAGTACAGCACACCTGCTTATGGTTCTATCAACCTGACTGCCCACGAGTTCTGGACAGACGGCAGGCAAGTAGGTAGTTTGTTCAACGGGGACGGAGGTTTGAGGCGCTGTGCTTGTGGCGAATATTTCCTGCTGCACATGTGCGACCACATACAAACCATTCCTAAAACGCCCTACAAACCACGTGCACCTAAAGGGTGGCAAAGCACCAAGAGCAATTGGTGGAGTCGTTTTTGGGGCAAACCCACCCTGGGAGACTACTTGCTGAATTACGATATTCGGACCGATGAAGAAATACAAGCAGCTGAAGATGCCTTACCACCGCTAACGCCTTATGTGGATGATGCTGATATGCCGGACGTTATTGAAAAGAGTGCAAAAAAACGTGAGATGCAGATTATCGCCCGCAGGCGCATGTGGCAATACCTGAATGATCCGTTTCGCGAGGCGTATCGCCAGCACAAGCAAGTCAACCCGGATACCTTTCCTAGTTATGCAGCAAACGAAGCACAAAAGGAAAATATGTTGAAGTTGGCCTATTTGCTGGAAGATGGCTACGGCCCACCTTGGCTGGAGGTGGCAGAGTTGTGCAGAGAAGTAGGAGACATGGACGCTGCCGCCAAGGCTCTATTAAGAGCAGGCAAGTCCGATGAGAGATTGTCCGAAGTGATACAGCAACTGATTGAGATGAATTACAGTGGGCCAGCCAGATTTCGCTATTGAAAATGAACACGACAGTATTTGACAGAAAAGGTTTGCTGAAAGCGGTTTTGAAGCAGTTCAAAGTGGACCGCCACGGCGTTCATGGTCCTAGCCATTGGGCTCGAGTTCGGTACCACGCTCTGATGATTGGAAGATCAACTGGAGCTGACTTGCTTGTTGTCGAACTGTTTGCTTTTTTGCATGACAGCAGACGTTTGAATGAATTCATTGACCCCGAGCACGGGAGCAGGGCGGCAAGTTATGCCAAAGAGTTGAATGGAACTTACTTTCACCTCACAGATGAGCAATTGGAAAAACTTTGTCACGCCATGAGCTTTCACAGCGACGGTGGCATTCATGCTGACGCTACGATTCAGACATGCTGGGACGCTGACAGGCTGGATTTGGGAAGAGTGGGTATTAAGCCCCGGGCAGAATTTCTCTCCAAAGAGGGCGCTAAATATATTGAGGCTGCTTACAAATGGAGTTTGCAGTCTGATCCGAACTCGGATGAAGATTTTGGCATTTGAATTTGCCGTTCATTTTTTTACCAAGCCTAGCCGTATGATTTCACTGTTGTACCCCGACCAAAACCGATAGCCTGATTCACCTAGAACACAGCCTCCAAATCGGAATTCGATATTTTTATTAGTGCGATTTTGGACATCGTCTGAATTTATAAGCCCATACAGCATGTATTTTGGTTTCCCTAATTTGATGTCTTTTCTCGCAGCAACAATCCCATCCTCTTCTGTATCTGGATAACCATCCGTCGAAGCCAATGAAAGCTCTTGCTTTTCAAATTTCATGCCTGTCCATGAAATTGGAAGATTGGAACTGTTGCTTGCCACATACAACAGCATCAATAGCCCAATGCTGAAAATCACCATTCGTTGGCGTTGCTTGTACTTTCCAATATTTGTCATTCATTTTCTCCAGTTCGCAGTTTCACCAACCAATCCGGCTTTTGAGGGCAGTGTTCGTCCAGCCACTCCTTGGCTTCATCGTCATTCAAGCTGGCCGCTGTCGCCATCAGGCGCTGCGCCTCCGCCATGTCTTTTTCAACGCCTTTTCCGTCTGCGTACAAGTAGCCCAGTTCGCGAAGCCCGCGCGGGTTGTTTTCTTCTGCGGCTTTGCGAAACCACTTGGCTGCTTCGGCGGGGTTTTCGTCCACACCATCGCCATAAACCAACATCAGGCCAAGGTAAACATGGGCATCACTGCTGCCCAGTCTGGCGGCTTTGCGCAGCCATTTCACCGCCGCGCCTTTGTTCTTTTCAGTGCCTTCGCCCAGCAAATATGCCCGGCCCACTTTGAACGTGGCATTGGCGTCATTCTTATCAGCGGCTTGCACAAAGCAGTCCAATGCCAATCTCAAGTCTTTGGCGACCCCGTGTCCGCCTTCATAGGTCAGCCCCAAAAGGTATGTGCCCCAGGTGTCGCCTTGTAGGCTGGCAAGTTGAAATAACTCGTGGGCTTTGGTTTCGTTTTCTGGCACACCTTTGCCCATGAAGTGCAAGTAACCCATGGCTGCCTGGCAATCAGCACTTCCGAGCGTTATGCCTTTCTCATACCAAACGACAGCTTCCTCCGTGCTTTGCGGTGTACCTTTGCCGCGCCAATGGGCTTCAGCAAGGTTGTAGATGGCGTACTTGTGGTCTTGCTCTGCGGCGGCGGTCAACCACTCTACGCCCTGCGTTTGCTCCTCGGGGGACTGGCCTTTCCATAGCTGGTGAAAGCCCAAAGTGCTTTGGGCATACACATCGCCCAGCATGGCCGAGTGCATCAACAGCCGTTTCCCTTCATCAATGGTTTCAGGGGATGCATACAGCAGCTCGCGCCCGAGTGCACCCAGGCATTTGGCGTTGCCGTACTTGGCCCCAAGGCGAAACCATTCATAAGCGGTTTCGCGGTCCACATCAAAACCTTCTTTGCCGTACAAAAACAATAGCCCCAAATACATGCTGGCCGCTGACTCACCGGCCGTGGCTGCGCGTTTGATCCAATCTATGTGCGACTCCCGCTCTTCCATGGTTTGAGCGACTCCCATGAAGTGGTAGCCATAGCAATACATGCTGAACGGGTCGCCACTGTTGGTTGCTGTCAATAAATGCGCGTCATGGTTATCAGGCTCAAGGTCTGCCAGGTAGCAATAGGCAGGCACATGGCCTTGTTCGATCGCCTCGTGCAAGAGCGCAATGGCGGCTGGTTTGTCGCTACGGGCTGTGAGCCTGGCCAATTCGGTGGTGCAACGACCGTCGCCAGATAGCCTGCCTTGCTCGTACCAGTAAGGCTCGTCACGTTCAATCCATTGGGTTTTGTAGCCCAGACTGTGCCAACGACCCAAGTGATACATGGCAATGGTGTTGCCGGCCTCGGCTTGCGTTATCAAGGTGTGGGAGACGCCAATCATCAGCGAGGCCTGGCAGTTGTTGCCCCAGTAATGCGCGGCTGCATCCAAGGCCATTTCGTGGCGACCATCGCGGTTATACACGTGGCGCACGTAGTGCAGCAAGTCGAGCGCGTTTTCGCTGCAAGCGAGGACGGACCAAATTTTCTCGTCTAGGCTTTGGGCGTTGAGTACTTCTTCCATGGCGGCTCCAAGATTTGTTGGGTCAGCTTAGGATTTAGAAGGCTCAAGTAATGAGCTTCATGATGGTCATAATTAAACAAAAATTTAGAAAATTCATCAAATCAGTCATCAAAAGCAAAAATGCTCTTTAAGGGAAACAAGAGGATTGGAAAAAACAGACAAACCTATTCGGATAAGCATTGAAAAAAACTTGCACTAAGAGCATCAGATGATAAAATTCAATACCGATTAGTATGATAAAGACTGCTAAAGTATGGAAAATCCTACAATAGATGAAATTAATGAAAATTTACCATTATTGAAGGTAGGTACTGCTGCAACTGAGTTAGAGGTAATTTCAGAGCCCTTCATACGTTTATCTGTCAGAGGCTATTTACCGTGTTTGAAAGTTAAGGTTTTAAAAAGTCAGCTTGAATATGCCTTACCAATTGGGTCTAAAAGCATCACAGAGGGTATAGAAAAATTACGAGAAGATAATAATGGTTTTTTTACAAAATTAAAATTTAATTTATCTAAAAAAGATGATGCTCAAATGGCTCCGTATGTATTGACCAGTACGAAAATTAAAGGAAAAAAATGAAAAATAAAATTACAAAAGTTATGCGCAGAAAAGTAAATGAACGGACATATTATTTTGGAGCAATACCATCATCATTGATAAAAGAGTCAACTTTTGTTCCTGTTTTAGAAAATAGTCCTAAAACTGCGTTAATGGAAATTACAGAGGAGGGTTATCAAAGACCGGGATCTATGCCGCGCATGAACAAATTTAAACAATTTTTAAAAGCAAATCCTAATAGCTTAGTGCCCCCTGTTATTTTAAGTGGTAGAGGTCGCTGGAAATATGAAAGCTCTAAGTTTGATCCTGATATTGGAGTTATAACTATAGAAGGGCCGGCTGCAATAATTGATGGGCAACATCGAATGGGTGGATATGTAGCTCTGTTCGATGCGGAAGAAACAGAAGTTGATGCTGATTTTTTACTGATAGAAAATCTTACAAGAGATGAAGAAATTCGTGAATTCATCATGATCAACGATTCTCAAGTTGGAGTACCTAAATCACTTGGTACCTTCATTTCTACTGATAACCCACATCTGACATCAAAGATAGGTGGAGATTATGTAAAAATTGCTTGGGGATTATCAACCGATCAGGCAAGTCCCTTTCTTGGAAGAATCACTAGGACAAAAATCGGCCCAGAGCATTTGTTCGCATTACATAGTATTGCCACTCAATTAGAAAAAATGTTTTCACATGGGGCATTTTTTGATTCGCCGATTGATAAGAAAATGGAGATTGCATTAAAATATTGGAATATTATTCAAGATGCTCATCCCACTGAATTTGATGATATGTCTAAACTAGGAATACCAAGACAAGGAAAGAAGGCGTTTGAATATAAAATATTAGAATTAACAGGCTTTATTGCATGGTCGCAAATTGGATATCAAATATTAGGTGGAGCTTATAACCCAGATACTGAGGAAGTAAATTGGGAGTCGGTAGAGTCTCAAATTGATTATTTATCTGGTCGAATAGACTGGAGAAAAGATGGTCAGTATAAAAATGCAACAGGCTTAGTTGGTGGGCCACAGATTAGGATAGATATGGAAAGAGCACTACAAATACGATCTTAGTCAATGGAAGAATATACACTTGATACTTTTCAGAGGTTGTCTTCATTTGAGATTCTTTTACGAAGAGTACTCAGGTGGGAGCTCATGTCTTCGGAGGGAAGATCTTGGCTATTAAGTCTAGGGGTCCATTTTAATGAAATAGAGCTCAGAATAAAACGAGAAAAATCTGCAGGGTTATATAGTAAAGGTTCCTCAGAGTTGTCTTATTTAACACTCTCTGAATTGATTAGGATAATATTTTCTGACTTATGGATTAACAAATTTAATAGAGTTTTCAGTGGCGACAAAGGCTTATCTAAATTATTGATAAATTCTGTAGTCCCTTTACGTAACAAGTTGGCACATTTCCGGCCAATAGATGTATTGGATTTAAGCAATTTAAATTCAATACAAGTCGCCGAGTCATTACTTAAAAAATTTTATACTAATGATTCTTCCATGGAGTTCTATTTGTCAAGTGATCCTGACTGGGTGGATGAGATGCTTGATGATGATAATATAAATGAAATTAAAATCTGTCTATCCAAACATAATCTCACAGAATTACTTGATGAATTTTGGAAAATTGATAGTATAAGAAATAACAGATTTTGGCCAGGCATTGGTTTATATAAAGATCACTTTTTTATTGAGCTTCATTACTTTGAAGATTCGCCAAATCTAGATATTGAAGGATGGATAGATATTAATAAATATGAAGTTACTTTAATTACGCAAACGCAATCTAAGTTACGTTTTTTTTGGCCAATTATTCTTGGAAAGCAAGATATTAAAAAAGGTATTACTAGTTTGCATAGAATGATTACACATTCTTCGAAAAATAATATACAAAAAAATACTAATTACACAAGTGAATATTTTGTTCAACAACAACAAACAAATAGATCTTTTGGGGTGGCTTTATAAATGTCTAAAAATGCACATTCAATTTTCAAAGCCGATACTTTTAATGTATTAGACTTTATGGGGCCCTCCGAAACAGGATTCGTTATTCCTATTTATCAAAGATCTTATTCATGGAAAAAGGAAAAGGTTGTTGATCTAATTAATGACATTATTAGCGGACTATCTTTAATAACATTGAATAATCGTTTCGATGAATATACTTACATTGGTGGAATTATTACTACGGATGGAGCATCTCATACTCCATTATCGGTTCATAAAAAAACTCCTAAATTAGTCTATTCCTTAGTAGATGGTCAACAACGTATATCAACTTTGGTAATTATTGCTCTTGCTCTACTACCAGAATTATCTAGTTTTAAAGATAGTCTTCCAAGTTCAACTCTTAGCGAAAAAGAGCACGAAAATATTTTAGAGTTCATTTCATCAGTTATAGATGATCTTGAACAGATTACTTTAGGCCAAAGTTTTGGTAGTATGAATAAATTTCCAAAAGTGATCAGGTCTAATGAGGATATTTGGGGAGAGTCGGATGAAAATCTTACTTCCCCTATTTCAAAATTAAGTAGGGAGCTTTATAACTGCAAGATTCAAAATAACGGTAGTTTTTCTAACTACTCACCCCGTGGAGCTCGTAATGAAATTAATCATCCTTTAAGTAGATTCAAAGAAATAAGAGCTGAAATAAATCAATTCTTAGCAAGAAATGACGGTGAAATATTTAGTAAGATACCTAAAATAAATAGTAATTTTGCTAATATCCCATTTGTATATTCAGAAATTTTTAAAGAAAAAATATCTTCTATTGAATATCTTAGCGACGAATCAATTCAAGGTTTGACCTTCTGTAATAGGTTTAGGTTGTCAATTTTTGCATATTACTTTCTACATCGAGTTGCGCTTACGAAGGTTCATGGCGACTCGGAGTATTTTGCATTTGAAGTATTTGAGTCATTAAATACTTCAGGAGAGCCCCTAAATGCTTATGAAACTTTGAAACCTCTTGTTATTAAAGAGCTTGGTACTTCCTACAACGCTAGTCAACATAGAGTTGCAATCGACTTTATAGATAGGATCCATAACTCAATTAGCTCAATAGATAAAAGACAAAAGCTTGTTTCTGACAGTATTGTATTATTTATTAATACTGAGTCTGGTGATAGAACTTCTAAATCACTTAGTCAGCAAAGTAAAATTATTAGAGATTTATACACTAATTTTGATGAGTCTAGTGGTGGAGCTAAATTAGAGAAAATTAAATTTCTTAAGTTATTAAGAAATTCAACAGAAATATCACATTTAGTGCAGGGTAATGATTTTAACATATCAGGTAATTTTTGTAATATTTTAAGCAATGACTCTAAGCTTTGTTTGTCTTTATTAATAGATACGAGGCATACTCTTGCGCTATCTATAATTAACCGATTTTATTTTGAATTTGAATCAAATATCAACACTGACGACAACTATTTAAAAAGTGAAGATATTAATTCCGTTATAAAAGCTGTTACTTCTTTTTCTATATTATGGCGTGTTGCATGGGGAGGTACCGCTGGAATAGATCAAATTTATAGAAACTTGATGACTAGATCATATGCAAGGCGGAGTAGTTTGGGCCAATATCTTTCTGTAAAAGATTTTAAAAATGAATTGAAGAATATATTTTTTCATAACAATGGAACAGGCCAAGCTAAGATTGTCAACAAAGATAACTTTATAAATTTATCTTCAAGAATACCGATTTTTATAAGAAATAAAAAAATAGCTAAATTTTTATTGCTAGCTGCGCAACATGATAGTGCCCCCGACCCTAATAATGAAGGTTTTTTAGTTAATGGAGTTGAGGGTGTTCATGTTTCTCTTAATTTTGAAAACTATATCTCAGAATCAAATTATACTTTAGAGCATATTGCGCCTCAAAATAGAGGTTCATGGCATGAAGATTTATATTCTGATCCAATAACAATTCACACTTTAGGCAATTTAATATTAATGCCTGTTGTTGAAAATTCTATATTAAATAACAGGCCTTGGGCGCAAAAAAAAGCAATTTTCAAAGCTCTGTGTATGTCGATACCTGCTGATAGGGAAGCTGAAATCAATCTTATTGTGAAAAATTTAACGCCATCAGCCGTTGAAAAAATTAGAAATGCTAGGTACATGCCTACACTGGATGCTTTATCAAAAGTTAGAGATTGGAATTTAGAAGTAATAAATACAAGAACTGAGCAGTTGTTGTCTAGGGCTTATGAAAAATTAATCAAGTGGTTGAATTAATTACTTATGACAAACTAGGCACGCCCCACCACCCTCATCATCTAGATAAAGATCGTCTATATCTAGATTTTCAGAGTTAGAAATTCGCAATGGATTGATGCGTCTATTTGCAAGTTCTCTTTGTTTTCGTATTTCAAAATCATGCTTGATTTGCTGAACACGTTCCGGTTTCTCCAAATCTATTAACGGTTCATTCTGCGACCATGTGAATTTTGTTCCATTCTCAATTGCTGTTTTTTCCATTTTTTTAGCATTTTCAAATGCTTCAGGATGCCGCTCTTTTAAGCGAACCCATTCAATTTTTTGCTGGAAAAAACAAAATGTGCATCCGCTACGTGAACGCCATTCATAATACTTCGGCAAACCAAGGCCTGACGCTTCAAGAATATCCAAAACATCTTCTTTGTTTAGTCCGTTTTCACGTAATGGAAGCTTAACGGTCAAATTCTTATGGTGTGATTGCATGCCATCACGATGTTCTTCGTCAGCACGAATTGCTACGTATGAAATAACTTGATCACCTTTGTTAAGCCAATCATTGATCCAAGCTTTAAATGGTTGAAGTTTGAGCTTAATTGTGCACCAACGTGTCTGGGGAGAAGGCAAGAAATTGCCATTGTGCCTTAACCAGAATTTGAAATCTCTGTCAGGATTCAGATAATTGATTTTTTTACCAAGTAGTCCCTCGAGCTTTCCAAGAAATTCGTAGACCTCAGGCAACTCCTCACCTGTATCTGTAAAGAAGTATTGAATGTCGAGTTCTGGAAAATTCTCCCGCATATAGACAGCTAGCGCTGCGCTGTCTTTTCCGCCTGAAATGCCTAGAACATGATGTGTCGTAGTCATGTAATCTCCTGATTTTCTTCAGAAATTTTTAATCCGATATCTGCAAGTGTTGCAAATATAAGTCGTGGATCAATATTTTTCAAAATCGGCATGATTTGACTAATAGTTTGATCAATTTTTTGCTGATCCTTGGTAGACACTTCGACTGTTCTCGTTAGGTCATTTCCAAGTCCAGCGGATAAGACAAGGTTGAAGACTTTACGCGATGTTTCACGACCGCGAAGACTGGTTATTGCTTCAGCTTTTCTAAATTCTACTGATAACGTGCCAAGCTGAATGATCGCTGCGTCTAAGTCTCGGTCTACCCATCCTTGTGAAGGTTTGTTGATGGCGTTACTAATCAATGATTCAATTTTTTCAGTGCTACCGTCAAATTCTTCAAGGCGAGTTGCAAAAGACTCAAGCTGAAAATTACCTGTAATTCCTTTTAGAGATTGAGCACGTAATTTCAAATCTTCGTAGTTGTCTGATTCATGTTGTAATGATTTCAGAACCAACTCTTTAATTTGTTGCAATTTCCTTGGGTAAGCACTTTGTAGTTCAAAAATAATTTTATGAAGGGTGAGAACAAGGTCGCCCTCAGATTTAGTTTCAAGAATAGTTGGTAGATCTGCAAAAAGAACTTTATTTGGATCGCTTGCCTTCAGTAGCATTCCTCGTACATCTTGAGCTGATTGAGATACTGAGTGTGTTCTCTTAGTCCAATTTGGCAGGGCAAATACTACTGAGACTAGGCCCCTTGCTGTATCTAGCGGCGCGTAGTTAGAAAAGTCAACCTTCTTATCGGGGCTAAAAAAGATTTTTTCAGCAATCGCTCGGGCTAAGCTATTTTTGTTCTCTCCAGCGCTTACGTACTTAAACTTAATTAAGCGAGGATCATTTAAGAGCTCATCGATGATGACCTCAGAAATATTTGGCGTAAAGACGTTGTCAAAGTAAATAGCGATGTGAGACTTGTTTGCCAAGAAAAATGCCAAAGCAAGAATCGGCATCACACCCTTTTTCAATCCATATGGAGCCGATTGCCAGACAGAGTAAATTTCTTGCAAATCAACAGTGTCAGGGGATGTTTTAAAAATTTCCTCTGTTTTTTTCCACAACGGCTCGAAACTACTGCCTGGGAATCTATCTTTGTTAGGAGTGCCAAAGCCCCAGCCTACCGGGGATCCTTTGGGGCCACGGTTCCTGTGCAAGCCTGGTTCATTTAGTACCGTGTAATACAAACCAGCATCGGCTGGAAATCCTTCATAACCTAATTTGGATAATGACCCATCTTGGAGCATCTTGTACATCAGCTGACGGCGGGCCTTAACGATATTGCTAGATAGGTCATCTCGGTTAATTAGCTCACTATTGATGACTGGCGTGAGTTCAAAAAGTGATTCAGCTATCTCTGATGCAATTCCCGAAATTGTGAGTTTCTTATCTTTATTGATCATATCTCCGCTTCTAAACCAGCTCGCAGATCTGTATGCATCGCTGAGTTCCTCTTGAAGATTTGCTTTTAAGCTGCTGAGTCTCGAGGCTAGTTCTCGTCTAGCTACCGAATCTCCTTCAAGTTCTGTACGGGTAGAAAAAACTTTGTCAGCTGCTGCAAGTTCTTGAGATAGGTCAGTAATTTTCAAAGCATTTTTAGATACTCCAAGTATTACTGGAAGTTCTCTATATTTCTCTGAAAGTGATTGCACAGATGATTGAAATTGCTTGTCTGATATTTGTGAATCAGGGACGCACAGGATGAATGTACCAACACTGCCAGCAGAGGGCTTATAGTTGTCAAGTGATGTGCCTAGTTCACTTAACGGGATAATGGATTTGCCGAACCATCGCATGGTTCCTTTTTCGTGATAAAGCCGTTTGGCAATGACTGGATTTAAATCGCTGAGTTCAGTTAGACCTTTGACGTTGAAAGATGTCAGTTCATTTCTAGTTGAGTTAATCGCATTCTCAATGTCGAAGTCACTTCCAGCAAAAACACCGTATGCATTGAGGTGTTTGCGATTAATTAGAATCTTCCAATCCATTAGTTCTGAAAGTACCTTTAGGAGTTGGGTCGCTTTATCTTTTGATAGGCACGAGCTGATAGTAGATTCATCAGCAGCCAGAGCTGCACCAGTTCTGAAAATCTCAATCAGTGCAACAGTCTTTGTCACCTCGACGTGCAGAGGTGATCCCTTCGCTTCAGCGCGTTCAACTGAGTCAACTGCTTGAGCCCAACGATGCCCATCTGGAGAAGCCAAGATTGCGGGCTCAGAATTGGCTCTAAGATAGTCCCAATAATTAGACGGTCGATACATCGCCTCCCAGCTAACTTTATGAGTTTGCAGATGTTCAGAAAAACTAAGTGGTTCCCTTGAAGTTAGGAATCCAAAAATGCTTCGTTCGTTTTGTCCAAACTTTCGTCGAGAAATTGGACCTAGCAGTGCGGTGATTGCTGGGTGCAATGGCCAGCAAGCAAACAAGCTTTTGTCGAGATTTTTAGGTGATGCTGGCCGACGAATTCTAATGTTGTCTGCTATGACTGTGCAAATATCTTTTACT
Source organism: Comamonadaceae bacterium (assembly GCA_947508145.1). Taxonomy (GTDB): domain Bacteria; phylum Pseudomonadota; class Gammaproteobacteria; order Burkholderiales; family Burkholderiaceae_C; genus Limnohabitans. The sequence continues at coordinate 9,824 of CANNRV010000008.1, read as the reverse complement.
GGTGCAAGAGAAACGTTTCCAGTTTTTGCAATAGAACGTCCGATCAACTCGATCACTTCATCGGTCGCGGCTACAAGGGGGATGTCAATGTAGCGGCCTTGAATCTTTGCCCAGTCATCTTTGGTCTGACGTCCTAATGACGTAGCGTAAGCTTCGAACGGTTGATGAAGTATTCCCACTACTACAAAGGTTCCCTTTGAACGACTCGCAGCTTCAGCAAGTTGCTGGAAGAAATAGATGTCTTCACCGCCTTCTAATGCTGAGTTCTCTAAGAATTTCCCCAATTCATCAATGATTAGCAATAGGCCTTGCTTGTTAGCTTCGGCAAGTGCCACTAGTTCAGCAATTACGTCTGTAGATTTTTTCCTTGAAAGCGAGAGGCCAGTTCTCTTTTCTATGGTCGCTATCAATTGCTCTCTTACGCTTACGCGTTTTCCAACAACAGGAAGTACTGTCCAACCACTACCTTTAGCTTGAAATGCCTTGTATATTTTTGAATCGTTAGGTAGTGAAAGAATTTCCTTTGCTTTTTCTCTTAACGATTGGCTGGGTCCGACCAAGGAACACAGCATAAGGGCAAGAGAGGATTTTCCACCTCCATATGGTCCGGTCCAAGTAAAGGCTCTTTGTTTAGTCTCCAAGATCTGTTCTGACATGCTTTCCAGCAATGAACATGCTGTTCCCTGACAAACATAGCCGGAGAGTGCGTCTTCTCGTCCGAAATCATCATCAATTTGAATTGATCTTAAAAATTGGCGTGAGATTTCAACTACTGAGCTGAGATTCTTTTCTTGCATAGCCGTATTCATTTATTGGTTTTGGCTGTAAGCCGCACTGAGTAGCTTTTTCTTCAAAGACTCAATATTTTTTGGCGTGCTGTTTTTCAGCGTGACTTGACGAAGCCCAGCCTGTTCTGTCCACTGAATTTGCCCATTGCTCATTTGTTCAAGAGAAATCAAACGTTCGGAAATGCCGTTCTCATCAATTTTGAAAACACTACCAGGTGAACCGTAGTGATGAGCAACTCTATCAAAAGCCATTACTGAGCCAGATGCCTCAAGATGCTGCCAGTAATCTAGCAACGCATAACCAAAGATTCCGTCATGAAGAGAGCGTTTGGCTCCTCTACGGAACTCAAAAGAGTCCTTAGAGTTGGGTATCACTAGGCCAAGTTCGCCTAATAGCGGCTCACTTAGCTCTTCAGGAGAATCGCTGTTGACTCGCGGAACATAGCTTCGAATGCAGCATTCAACATCTCGCTTTAATGTTGCCTGTGAAAGTTTGATTTTTTGTTCTGCTAATTGAGCCGCAATTGCATTAGCAATTGATTCACGATCAAAGACTTGCTGTGCTACGTGATTGAAGAGAAAGTACCAAGTTGTTGTTTTGTTGGGAGTGCTCGCCAAAAACCAATGAATCAACCACACAGTCGATATGTTCTCGCAATAAGGATCCAGCCCATCAATGTCATTGAAGAGCGTCTCGCCAATTTCAGTGACTTCTAGGTGATCTAGTGATTCATCCAGAATATTGCATGCACCTGCCCAAAATCGAATCGAACTAACCATGTTCTTGCCTACGCCGAAGTCGACTACAGCTCTCTCGTCTAGGAACAGCGATTTCGAGGCCCCATCTACTGAGGAATTAACGGCATCAAAGGCTTTTTTTAACCAAAGTTGACGCAAGGGAAATGTCTCGTGTCCCGAGAACTGAGGTTTGCTACCTAGGATCGAATCGTTCATGTTTTGATGATACCTCTGCTACTGGAAGGATTAGCCAGTTCGAAAGAATTTTACAAATATACTGGATTTAATCACAGTTTATCTCATCTATTTATTTCATAATGAATTAAATAGTTGTAATTATAGTTAAATTCATCAAAATCTATGGAAGATCTATGTTGGATTGATTTTTTTTCATTTCTTTAAGTAGTTGGTAATTGCTACATGAAATGACCTAAATCTAGCTCAAGAAACTTTTCGATAGTCATAGAGCGTGGAATTCGTCGATTTGACGTTTTGGATTGAAGCATCAGCGTCACTTGCTTTGAATTTTCAGGCCCAGCACTGACGTGTATTGGACGGTCATCCCCGTAAAAATATAGCCTGTCAAAGTTGGTGTTCGTTGCTAACCACTTGGCAACTTCCAGCATGCTTTCATCTTCAACGATGAAATCACACGCGACGCCCAATCGTTCGCAGATGGGGTTTCCTAGTTTGTTGCATTCATGACCGCTGTGTTGGTCAAGCTTTGTGGCGATGTTTGAATCAATCTTCTTTGCAAGCTCTGATGAGCTGAACCCGTATGTCAATTCGATAGATCCAAAGTAATCAATTACAGGATCCAATACGTTCAAAGCAAGTTGTGAGAGTGCGTTGTAAGTTTTTGGGTTGAGCGGAACATTGCTAACGCCAAGTCGCTTTTGTGTTTGTCCGCATTCGATGAAATCGCGATAAGTGAAGTTGGCCCCACATGCCTGATCAAGTGATGGAATTGACTCAGAAGCTGAGAGCTCATACCCGGAGATCGTGAGTCGATTTTTTTCAAGTTGGTTAAGTAGCTCATCAAAATTAGGGCCAAAAGAAGTCAAGTCGATGAGGCCAGTGCGTTCAAGGGATTCATCGAAAGCAAGTTGTTCAGCGTAGCCTTCCATGTCTTCATGCATGAAACGACTTTTGTTATAGAGAACTGTAGATGGATACTGAGCAGATCCGTATTCAAACTCGTCATATTCTTGCTTTCGCAAGTTGATTTTGACTCTTCGTTTTAGAAGTGGAAGCGGACTAGTTGTAAAATTTTCAAACTCTAGAAAAGTCAGCTTTCCAGAACCAATGTGAATCTTGACGATGTGTACGTCACTCATGGAGTCCCAAATTATGAGACCACAATTTACGTACGCCCGGAGTAACACGGGTAGTCTGTTTAAGAGGCTAATGTGGAAATGCAGTGCTTGATTTGTATCGAGCCAACCAAGTCCTTGCTCAGATGCTTGATCACAGGCCAACAAAAGTTCTGAGGGGTTAGCGGATCTCATGATCAATTTGAGTCCGGCAGATTGTGCGGACTTGAAATCATTGAAAAAGTACTTTATGTCCCTCTGAAGTCTTGCTTCAAGATTCCTGTAAGTGGGGCGCTTTTCAAACTGATGAGCAGCCATGTACAAAAGCAACTCGTCAGCTCTTTCAGTTGAAGCTGCGTCAAGTAGCGACTGGTCGTAATGTGTTTGTAGAAGTCTGAGGGCTCGGGAGTACCTATCAGTCTTGTTAAGTAACTCATCAATAAAACTAACTTCAATGGGTTCAGGGTAACGTCCTAAATCCAGCGTTAATGTCCAAAGCTTTTGAAGTACTTCGGATGCTTCCTGAAATTGGCGTTCGGTTTTGGTTAGCCGATGGATTCGCGTTCTTGGAGTTCTAGTCTCTTTAACTCTCAGGATTCTGGCTGCCAACAATCTTTCAGTGAAATCAGTGCTTCTGAATCGCCTGGCGTTGAACTGTTGCTCAGCATCTTTGTCTGCAAAGATTAGTGCTATGCCTGGTCCAGCCATAAATACTTGTTGTCCAAGAGCATGTTCTAAATAATCTTTGAGTTCACCTTGCGAGAAGTATTTTTGAAATGTATTGCGTGACGTCAGAAATCCGTCGCGATAAGGTTTTCCCGGCTGTTCAGGGCCGTACAACATGACAGAAACAGCTAAAACTTTGTTTGCTAGCGTGAAAGCTTTTTGTATAGCCTCAACTCGCTCTGCTGAGTCTTCTATTACGTTTACGACGAATCCTAAATTAACGACATCAGCGTTTTGAATTTTGTTTTCAGGTGCGTAATGAGGATCCCAGCCACCAACGGTTATCCCTGCCTCTTGGAGCGCCGACATGTCTGTTCCACGACCGCAACCGTAATCAAAAAATGTACATTCCGAAGACAGAAGCCCAAGTTTTATGAGGATCTGAACCGGAGCTGAGAGCGTGGATCTGTTTAAGGCCGTTAGATGTCTTTGAACCAAGTCTGATGAAAATTCAGTCAGTGACGTATCGGGTTCTTGAACGTTGCCAAGTGGTGTGAAACCAGTAGGGCTAAGACTGAACCCTTTCTCAGCAATTAGTTTCAGCCAGTTTTTTCTAAATCCAATTGTTCGGGTGTTGTCGAAAAGTCCTAATTCCTCTGCCTCCGTGGTGAGCTTTTGCCATTCTTTATATTTAGGGTGAGATTGGGTGACTAAAAGCTCTTTCCTATGAAGAATAGGAGGGTTCAATGAGCTTCTGTATGTCCTGTAACTTGGTGATTCTGTATGGGGCTCAATTACCCAACTTCCTAAAAGGGTTGGGAATGCAACTTCTTCGAATGCTTCGTACTCAAGGAGTGAGATCTTTCCAGATCGAAGATTGATCTTGATTACATTGATTAATCCAGTTTTACCTTCAGGCAAACATTTAAATGCCGCAGAGATAAGGGCCTTATAGTTTTCATCTTGCACAGTATCAATCGCTGAGACGTGCAAATAAAAATCTTCAAATACCTTCTTACCTATCTCTGTCATGACTAATTATGAATCTTTGCCAGTAATCTAAAATAGAAATAGTGTTCATGTTCAATGAAGATTGTTTTGTTTTATCGCGAAAGGATTAAAGTTAATATTTAAAATTAATTTATTAGTACTGATCATCCTTGTCGGGCCTAAATTTATTCTTGAATTCTGTATATTCACTTGTAAATTTCATTTGATCATGCATTGGTTGATTGGCATGGCAAGAGATGCACAAGCATTTTAAATTTTCTACCCGACAATCCATACGGATTCCATTCAAGTGATGAACATGAAGAAATCTTTTGTTTTTTTCACCTACTACTAAATGACATGATTGGCAAACATATCCCAGCTGTCTTCTTAATTCACTTGATATTTCATCCCAATTTGTAGGATATTCATTTTTCGATGCAGACCCGTCTGAATATACAGGAAGAACTTTATGAAGGGAATGAGGATATTTAAAGAAGAATTCTTTAATTGAAAAATTATCAACAACAGTTTTTCTAAAACTAGAACTCATTGTTTCTATGCTGAATCCCTTCCACCTCAATCTGTCTAGGCAGTTCTGGCAAACAGGTAATTTTCTTTGCTGTAGGGAGCTGCTTCCCATACGGATATGAAAATACCCATCTTCTTGGTTAGACACAACATAACGTTCAAATCTACCTGCATGTTTCATTTCAACTAGAGTTGCGCAATTTGCCAAATGAAAACGCGGTAAGTGGCTTGTTGCATCACGAATATGAATAATGACCCTTTTATCTTTATATAACAAAGTGCCATCGTTATGGGTAAGGATTTCGCTGCCTTCAACATCAAGCCCTTCTGTTGGAAGTGGCAGCACGATAGGCGGAAGTGGTATTGGTTTAGCCGTAGGTATTGGAAGTTTGATAACTACTTGATATCTGGATAATGGCGCACCCATTGCCTGCCGGAATGAATTCAGTGCTTGATCCTCAAGAAAGTTAACTAATTTCAAAACTATCTCGCTTCAATCATTTGTTCAAATCGATCAGCAGCATTTGTAACAATTCTAAATTCAACACGTTGATTGACTTCATCGTCCTGTGTTGATTTGGGATGTTTAATGATAGGTCTAGACGAAGAAAGGCCATTTGCAGTGATGTGTTCTTTCAACCACTCTTCATCCGATTGAAAAACAGGAAGTGCCATGATGAATTTAAGAGTTGAGCGAGTGCGTTGCTGCGATAAATCCATGTTCAGGAAGTAGGCATCACTTGCTGAAGCTCCTCGCCAAAAGCTACTGGTGTGACCTTCAATTCTAATTTCTTTAACAGCCTTTTTAAATTTATCGCCTCGTACGATCTTCATGTATCTTGGAAAAAAATCTCTTAAAAGTGCTTGAAATTCAGGACGTAAATCTGATGAACCACTGGCAAATTGAACGTTAGGATTGTTGAATCTGATTGTCATATCACCAAGTAGCACGGCATTCCATTGTTTGAAATCTTCTGAAAATTCTTGCTGTAATGCCAGCTTCATGTCTTCTCTGACTATTTTGTATTCATCTAATACCAGAGTGGTGGTCGGATCTACTTTTGAAATATATATGGCAGTTATCAGCATGAAAATCATCATGAGACCTGTCATCAGATCGGCAAGTGGAATCCAATGGGTTTGTTTGGAAGACTCCATGATTTAAACCCCTTTAGAAATATTGACAATCTCTCTTAATCGTTCAGTTAGTGGGCTGTAATCCTGAACAAATTTTTCGGATAACGATGTGAGTTGTTGGCCAAGTGTTGTAAGAGATCGTTGTAGCTCTTTTTCAAGATTTTCATCAAGTGATTTGAAATTTTCAGAAAGTTTATTTTGTGATTGAAGTATTTGATCATTGACCTGCTTTTGAATTTCTGGAACCATTTCCTTAATCAGCGTTGCCATTGCATCATTATTCGATTTAAGCTGAATTCCAAGCTCCTTGATCTGAGTTTGAACGTGTTCAGTGATTGATGTTGTACCGGTCTTAAAGACATTTGCAAGATCTTTGAGTTTTTCTGTGAAGCTGGGTTCAACTTCTTTCATTGAGATTAAAACTGCGCTCAAAGATTCTTGTGAATTTTTCAGTGTGGTGTATTGAGATTCAAAAGTACGAAGTAAATTGGAAAGACTATCTGCGCTGAGTGTGTATGCCATTGCTTTGGCAACTAAATCATTGAAAATAGACGCTGATTTAGATAGGTCGTCAGCACTTTGTTTTTGAACAGTTTGTAATTTGTCTAATTCTTCTTTGTATTGCTGTTGCCATAAGACTAATTTTTCAACAGCAAGATTAAGCTGCTTAAAGTTTTCGCCAAATTGCTCGTTTAATTGATTATTAAAATCCCTTATAACTTCTTTTAATGCTTCAATAAGTGCTTTAGATCCTAGTTCGCTAACCTTCTCAGCAAATGTATCTAGTGACTTTCGAAGAAGAATTGCATGATCATTTTGTTCTTGTCTAAATAATTTCATTTGTGAGATGAGGCTGCTATCGTTTTCACCAGCAATACTTTTCCGTAATGAATTTAATGAGAAAACGACGTCTTCTAAGCTTGCAGACTTTGGCTCACCTTCACCTACTTGAATTGGATTTTTAGAAAATCGGTGTCGAAATTTGATTGTCAATGCGCCTAAAACTCCGGTTACTGAAGCCCAGAATGCTGTTTTCACCCCTTCTAGTAATTGAGGGACGGATTCGTTAATATTCTTGGTATCAAAATCTAGCAGGGCTAGTGCTATGCCCGTAAAGCAACCAAAGATTCCAAGTGTTGTTAGTATTTCTGGGCCGTGGTTTACTGAATATCTGTCAAACTTATATTGAAAAAAAACTGTCGTTGCTGTAATTACAAGAACGAACATTAAAGTGAGTGGATCTTTGATTATTTTTTCAAACCCATTGGCCAATGCAAAATTTGGCAAAAACAGCAATATCAATATTAATAGTTGAGTCAGATTTTTGGGAGATTGATTTACTTGCATTTGTGTGTCTGCCGATTTTGTATGAAAGAGTTTGATTTTTTTATTATCTATTCTTTGAAGCTCATATTTGGGTTGTTCCTAAACGTCAAATTGCCGATTCAAAATTAAATAATTGATGTAAGTATCGATGCTGCTTCCTCACTCAAGACCACCTCCACTCTCAATTGCCCCCTGGTCATCCCCACAAACAACTTCCTGGCATTTACCGGTGTCAGTTCCTCAAAGTCCACTTCACACAGCACCACCACCGGGGCGCTCTGGCCTTTAAATCTGTAAACGCTTTCCACCAGCAGTTCACCCTCATGCCAAAGCGCATTACCGGCCTTGTCAAACTTACCCGTTGTTCGCCTAGTTGAGAACCCTCCCAGCACCGGCATAGACAGCACACGCGAATTCTTCAGTCCCCTAAAGCTGATAACCGCCATCTGTGAAGCAGCAAAGCCTTCAGTCTGCAAATCTTTCAAGCATCGGTTCAGCTCTGCGTCATGGCCGGCGGCTGTGCCGTCATAGGTATGAAATCCGGGCGTTTGCCCCGGGTGCGCGCTGCAAGCCAGTACCGGCTGAGCAGTCAGTCGCAGTTGGTTGATGGCACTCACCACTTTTTGCGGGCTGCGGTAGTTGTCCATGCAGTTCAGCCGCACTGCGCCAGGCAGCTCGAAAGCTTCGCGCTCATACAGTTGCTGGTCGGCGTCTCCCAACACATACAAGCGACCGTTCTCATGCAACTGCGCGGCCAGCGCCTGCACCCAAGCCGGGTCAAAGTCTTGCGATTCGTCTATCACCAGCAAGTCAAGGTTTTGCGGCAAAGCCTCTGCGGCTTGTACAAAACTGCTGACCATGTTTTTGAATACATCTTCAGAGGAAAAGTCTAAAGACAGTCCGGTCCGCTCTGCATGTTCGCGACACAGTTGGTGAAACGTGGTCACCTCGGCATGCGCCGGTGCCATGGTTTGCAAATGATCGGCAAGAGGGCGGTTAAAGCACACATAGCGTGCGCGTTGCTTTTGCTGCGCAGCATCGCGCAACAGTTTAAGTGCCAGTTGGGTTTTGCCGGAGCCTGCGGTGGCCTCAATCACATACACCTGTGAATCATGCGATATGCGCGGCACCCAAGTGGCCAGGCCGCCGGATAAACGCATGCTGATTTGTTGCACCTGACCTATTTGCGTGCCTACGTCTGGGTACAACTGGTACTGGCTGCTCAAAAAATCCATCAAGGCGCGGCGGTCCACCACGGTCTGCAAGCCGTTTGAAAACGATGAACGCACGATGCTGCAAAACGCAGACATTTGCGTCGCGTCCACCATGCGCTCGCGAGGGTAGGCCAGGCCTTCGCTGCCCAAGCGGTGGTCCGGCAACACCAGCATGGCGTCCACATGCACATGCGACAGCCCAGCCTCTTTCAGCCGATGCCTCAACACGCTGTGCTGTTTACGCGCCTGATGACCTATGTTTTTGCTGTTGTCGTGGCCGTAGCTTTTGATCAGCTGTCCGTCCTGCGCCTGCACGTCACCGGCCTTGACCTCAAGTATCAGAACCTGACCGTCAGGTGACACGACGGTCAAGTCCAGTTCGCCGAACTGTTGCTGTTGATCATGTATGGCCGACCAGCCGAGGCCGTGAAATACATCAAAGCTATCGGGCAGGCCGTCTTTGAGTTGCAGCAACAAATCCTGCTCGCGGTAGTCTCCCGCAGTCATGGGTCCGCTGAGTGATTTGTGGGGGTGGATGATGGCCATGAATCCATTTTGACATGGCAGATTTCAGCAAATTATTTTGAATATTTCTTTTAACTTTGCGTTAAGATTGCTACACTATTGCAGTGGTATTGCTGCACGCGGCACCTTCACACGGCGGGGGTCGGGGGTTCGAAACCCTCACCACGCACCAATGATAGATATGAAGCCGGGGTTATCGGCATCCAAGGATTCAATCAAGAGGTTTGCTCTAGGCGATTGCTTGGCATCGTCTTGCATGATGTAAGGCACCAGGATGTTGGTGTCCAAGCCAATCATTTGCCAGATGCCCCGCGTTTGGCTATAGCTTGGTTCATGGCTTCAATAGAAACGGCTTTTTTGGGAATGCTGAACATACCTTTGAGTTCAGTGACGTGACTGGTATTGGCAATCATTTCAAAACGACCCGGTGCTATTTGCACAAAATCCACCCGGTCTCCTGTGTCAAGTTGGAGTTCTTGTCGAACAGCAATAGGTATGGTGATTTGCCCTTTGGAGGTGAGTTTTGCAGCGGCCCTCAAATCTCCTTTTTCCTTACCTTAATGTAAGGAATTTAGGAGAAATGAAAAATCTTTGAC
>CANNRV010000007.1 GCA_947508145.1 Comamonadaceae bacterium | reverse complement strand
TTGTACGTCGTGGTCACATGCTGACGGAATGCGGCCACATCCGGTGTGGTGATACGCAAGCCTTGTTGCTTTAAGAAATCCAGTATTTGTGATTCTTCTTGTAAACGGTTGTCGTTGTTGTATCGCGCAGCGGCTTGCGCGGCTTGTTGCAGTTTGGCTTGTTGCGCAGGCTTCAAGCTGTCCCAGGTTTTTTGGCTGATGGCGATGAACAAAGCATCCACCAAATGGCTGGTCAAGACCACTTGTTGGCTGACCTCGTAAAAACGCGCGGCACGCACTGTGGGCAAAGGGTTGTCCTGTGCATCTATGGTGCCGGTTTTCAAACCCATGTAAACCTCGCCAAAGGACAGCGGTGTGGCGGTAGCACCTAAGGACTCGCCCAAGAACAACCATTCTTTGGCGGCTGGCATGCGCAGCTTGATGCCTTTGAGGTCAGCAGGCGTTTTGACATTGCGCGGCTCTCTCAGCACCAATTGACGCGTGCCTAAATAAGCGGTGGCCAGGACCTTGATGCCCATGCGCTCGGATACTTGTTTGAAACCTTCTTCACCAATGGGCCCGTTGAACACTTTTTGCTGGTGCGGCACATCGCGCAACACATAACCTGCGGTGAACACGGAAAAGAAGGGCACTTGGCGTGACAGGTCGGCAGCGGACACGGTGCTGAGTTCCAAGTTGCCACGCGCCATGGCTGTGGCTTCAGCGGCCTGTTTGAACAAACTGCTGTTGAGGTAAATCTGCACATCAAATTCACCCGGTGCGGTTTTCTCCAACTGTTCTTTGAACACCGTCCACATGCGGGCATGCCAGTCTTGCGGCACCGCCGGGCTGGAAACACGCAACAGGGTTTTGTTTTGCGCCAACGCACTCAGGGGCGCAGCGACGCAGAACAGGCAGCACAACACAGCGGCGGGTACAAGGCGAAGAAAAAATGCATTCATGGGTGCATTCTGACATTGGTGCGGCCTCGCTCAAGGCCTCTGCTAGTATCAAGACGTGAAAACATTGCAATATTTTTTGTTGTGCCTGCTGTCCTTGTCGGCAGTCACAGCGTATTGCCTGGCAGCTTGACCTGGGGTCAATTGGCTTGATGCGAATCAGCAAGGCTTAATCATGTATATCCATTCTTCAATGATGACCGGGCTGGGGCCATCAGCCACTGTGGAAATGCAAGTGCGCAAACCTGTCGGCGGACACAGCGGGCACTGATTTAGGGTCGATAACTGATTTGGTGTTCAGCTCTTTTAGCCAAACTGTCTACCGAATGTGATTTTTAAAACGGAGCTTCATATGAAACGACTTTCATTTTTAATGGCACCTCTGTTCTGTTTGTGCTGCACATGGGCGTGGGCTCATGGTGATAGCAAGAACGACGACAACTTTGGTCAAGTAGGACAGCCAGACCAGATCAACCGCACCGTGAAAGTTGAAATGAGCGACAACATGCGGTTTACGCCCAACAAGCTCAAGGTTAAAAAAGGCGACACGGTTTTGTTTGTCATACACAACGCGGGTGAGGTCAAACATGAATTTGTGCTGGGTACAGAAAGCGCATTGAAAGAACACAACGAGTTCATGAAACAACACCCGGACATGGAGCACGATGACGACAGCATGGTCACTGTGTTGCCAGGTGAGTCAGCCGACATCATTTGGCAATTCACCCGCAGCGGCACGGTGCATTTCGCCTGTTTGCAGCCCGGCCATTACGCCGCAGGCATGAAGGGCAATGTGTCAGTCAGCGGCTCGGGGCATAAACACACCACCAAGCACTGAATTCATAAGCATTGAAAGACATCCATGAAAATCATTCAAACCCGTTTTTTTGCAATAGCCATGCTGATGGCCAGTTGTCTATTCACACCGACTGTGTCGCAAGCGCAGACTGATTTGGTCATGACCGAAGGCGTGGTGCGAAAGCTTGACCTGGAAAACCGCAAGATCACCCTCAAACACGGTGACATCAAAAACCTGGACATGCCCGGCATGACCATGGTGTTTCGTTTACAGCAAGGCATCAGCCTGGACGCACTCAAGCCCGGCGACAAGGTGTTATTCCATGTGGAAAAAATAGAAGGTGCATATGTCATCACCGATTTGCAAGGGTTACCTTAAAGACAGGCTGTGAGCTTGAGGCTTCATTCATAGAATGCGTTTCAATTGTTTGATTGACCCCCTATGACTGCCGCCGCTACCGACACCATCCCGCTTTTTCCTTTGTCCCACGGTGTGTTTCCGGACGGCATGTTGCAATTGCAAATCTTTGAAGTGCGTTATCTGGACTTGATCAAGCGCTGTCATCGCGAACAAAAACCGTTTGGTGTGGCCTGGTTAAAGCAGGGCAGTGAGGTGCAAGTGCCGGGCGAGCAGCCATTACTGCATACACTCGGCTGTGTGGCGCATATTCGCGAATTTGAACAAGTGCAGCCTGCTTTGCAGCGTGTTCTTTGCCAAGGTGGATTGCGGTTTGAATTGCATGCGGTCAACCCCGGCCCTTACGGTGTGTGGCAAGGCGAGGTGTCATACCTGCCGCAAGATCCGGCGACTGAATTACCTGCGCAGTGGCAAGTACATGCGAACCGATTAGGTCAATGGATTGCTACAGCTCAAAAGAAAGGTTTGCAAGATCGCTTGCCTCTGTTTGCGCCTTATCAGTTGGATGATTGCGGATGGGTGGCCAACCGGTTTGCTGAAGTGCTGCCTTTGGAGCCTGAGCAAAAACTGCAGTTGATGATGGAGGCTGATCCGCTCAAGCGCATGGCGGCGGTTGATGGGTTTTTGGCAAACGAAGTGTGAAGACACGCTTGTTCGAACTATCCTAGGTTGTTGGCACTCCTGCTTTTGTAGTTTGAAGGCACGCCTAGCCGACCCTTTTATGCAATTCATTTAAGACACGCCTGGCCGACCCATCCGGAAGTATTGGCATTTCTGCGCTCGAAGTTTGAAGACACGCTTGGCCGACCCATCCGGTGCGCTTTTTTTCTGCGCTTTCGCTGGAAAAAAACGCCCCCTCCGAGTCGGCCTGAAGTAATGTCACTGTAGAAGGTCGATTGCTAATAGCGAACCAGTTAATGCGTTCGAGCTGTAGAAATGCGTTTGCAGAGAGACATTTCGTGAATCACAAATGCTGTCGGAGAAAACATCGAGTGGACAAACGACATGGCGGGCGGGCCGACGCGAACGTTGCCGTAGGCGGTGAGCGGCGACCGTCCCGGCGTGGCGTGAACACCTCACTCAAATCCAACCATCCAATGGCGTGAACACCTCACTCAAATGAAATCATCCAATGGCGTGGAAATTTATTTGGTGCCAAAAATCCTGTCGCCCGCATCACCCAATCCGGGCAATATGTAACCGTGCTCATTCAGTTGCCTGTCAATCGCTGCCGTGTAAATATGCACATCCGGGTGCGCATCCCGCATCGCTTTGATGCCCTCCGGGCAGGCCAGCAAACACAAAAACTTGATCGATTTAGGCGATGTCTTTTTGATCCGCGTGATCGCCGCCACTGCTGAATTGCCAGTTGCCAGCATCGGGTCCACCACAATCGCATCCCGCTCTTCCATGTTTTGCGGCACTTTGAAAAAATATTCAACCGCTTGCAAACTGTCAGGATCGCGGTACAGACCCACATGCCCTACACGTGCACCCGGCACCACCTTGAGCATGCCGTCCAAAATACCTGTGCCCGCACGCAAAATACTGATGAGTGCCAGTTTCTTTCCATCAATCGTCGGCGCCATCATGGTTTCCATCGGCGTTTCAATTTCGATGTAACTGATCTCCATATCGCGTGTGACTTCATAAGCCATCAGCATGGACAACTCATTGAGCAAGGTGCGAAAGCTGTTGGTGCTGGCGTCTTTGCGGCGCATCAAGGTGAGTTTGTGTTGCACCAGGGGGTGGTCTATCCAGTGAACAAAGGGGTCGTGGTTCATATGAGTGGCTTCTTTAAGTTCTTTGCATTTTCCTCTTAATTTTTGCGGACGCATTGAAAATCGCTCGGTCCTAATTGGTGCGCCTCACCTATCGTTTACCCTTGAACTGCACTCTGAAAGTGCGTTCGAGCACCAAAAAATGCACACATTGCATGCAATATCGATTATCTTTGCATGCAATCTGCCCAAAACAGCATGGCATCCGAATTGCTAAGGTAATACATGGTCTCTGCATCCACTTCATTGAACAACACGCTTGAGCTTGTGGCTTTGTCCAAGCATTACAGCGCCACCAGCATTGCGGTGGATCAAATCGATCTCAAAGTACCAACCAACCATTACTGTTGTTTGCTGGGCCCTTCAGGCTGCGGCAAAACTTCCACGCTGCGAATGGTGGCCGGTCACGAGGTGGCAACATCTGGTGACATTATTCTGGGCGGGCGCAATATCACCAATGCGGGTGCGACTGCCCGTGGCACCGCGATGATGTTCCAAAGTTATGCGCTGTTCCCTCATTTGAATTCTCTGGACAACGTGGCCTTCAGTTTGAAGATGCGCGGTGTTGGCAAAGCAGAAAGACACCAACGCGCTGCCGAATTGTTAGAGCGTGTCGCCATGTCTCAATACGCACAGCGTTTCCCTGCCGAGTTGTCAGGCGGTCAGCAGCAACGCATTGCATTGGCACGCGCCCTCATCATGCAACCACGTGTGTTGTTATTAGATGAGCCCTTGTCAGCACTCGATCCTTTTTTGCGGATTCAAATGCGTGCTGAACTGCGGCATTGGCAAAAAGAATTGGGCTTGACGTTTATTCACGTCACGCATTCACAAGAAGAGGCGATGGCACTGGCCGACACCATGGTGGTGATGAACCACGGGCGCATCGAACAAACCGGTAGCCCGCAACAAGTGTTCAGCCAGCCGTCATCCGAATTCGTCGCCCGCTTCATGGGCGGCCACAATATTTTGAAATCGTCAGCCGGTCTGGTGGCTGTGCGCAGTGACCGCATCAATGTCTCAACCGAAGCCCCGACGGGTGGTCAGCCGCAATTGCGCGGCACATTGATTGACATCGAATACCAAGGCAGTTTCAGTCTGCTGTCTTTTGCGCCCGAGTCTGACAGCAGCGAACCCGTGTCAGTGATGTTGCCTGAAGCACAGGTCAGTCCTGCTTGGACTGCCGGACACACGTATTACCTGCAATGGACCGAAGCCGACAGCCATTTGCTTGGCCCCGGTCTGCAAGCCCGCCGTTCCCCCATCGCTGCCTGACGATTTCAGGTGTTTTAACCCCCGAAGGAAAACCATGAAAGATGAGAAACTGTCTGTTGAATCTGTCGCAACAGATCGCCGCAATGTGCTGAAAGGCACGGCTGCGATTCTGGCCAGTGGTATGTTCCCGGCGATTCACGCCCAGGAAAAAATCGTTTTGCGTTACTTGGGCACAGCAGTGAACCAGGACAAAAAGATTGCTGAAAAATTCAAGGCCGACACCGGCATTGAAATTCAGTATGTGGCTGTCACCACTGACGACGTGACCAAGCGCGCAGTGACCGCACCCAACTCCTTCGACTTGATTGATACAGAGTATTTCTCATTGAAGAAAATTGTGCCCACCGGCAACCTGCTGGGCATCGACACCAAGCGCATCAAAAACGCAGACAAGATCACCACCTTGTTCACCAAAGGCGAAGTGGCTGGTAAAAAAGTCGGCGACCAAGGCACCGCACCCAAGAAAGTCATGTACCTGGACAAACCAGACAGCAAAACTTTCTCTGCAACACCTACCCAATACATGACATTGATTCCTACTGTGTACAACGCCGACACATTGGGTATCCGTCCTGACTTGATCAAGCGACCCATCAGCTCATGGGCCGAGTTGCTCAACCCCGAGTTCAAGGGCAAAGCCGCTATCCTGAATATTCCGTCTATCGGCATCATGGATGCTGCCATGGTGGTGGAAGCCAAGGGCATTTACAAATACCCCGACAAGGGCAACATGACCAAGGCCGAAATCGACCTGACCATCAAGACCTTGATCGAAGCGAAAAAAGCCGGTCAGTTCCGTGCGCTGTGGAAAGACTTCAACGAGTCCGTCAACCTGATGGCTTCTGGCGAAGTGGTGATTCAATCCATGTGGTCACCTGCTGTGACTGCGGTTCGCACCAAAGGCATCGACTGCACATTCCAGCCTTTGAAAGAGGGATACCGCGCATGGGCAGCAGGTTTTGGCGTGCCCAAGTCTGTCACCGGCAAAAAAGCCGACGGCGTGTACGAATTCATCAACTGGTTCCTCGATGGCTGGGCGGGTGCTTACCTGAACCGCCAAGGCTATTACAGCGCTGTGCTGGATACCGCCAAAGCCAAAATGGAAGCCTACGAGTGGGCCTACTGGATGGAAGGCAAACCAGCTGCCAAAGACATCAAATCGCCTACCGGTGATTTGCTGGCCAAAGCAGGCAGCGTGCGTGACGGCGGCAGCTATGAAACCCGCATGGGTGGCATCGCTTGCTGGAATGCCGTGATGGACGAGAACGAGTACATGGTCAAGAAATGGAACGAGTTCGTCGCCGCCTGATGAACTGTGTTTAAACCATGAGTACGCAGCAGATCACCGGTAAGAGCACCACCCCGTTCCACATTTCAGCGGGGTGGCAGGCCACGCCTTATTCGCTGGTGTTTCTGCTGTTCTTTTTGATTCCCCTGGGGCTGATCGTCATGGTCAGCTTCTGGGAATTCAATGAATATGAAATGATCCCCACGTTCACTTGGCACAGCTACTTCAGTATTTTTGAAGGCTGCTCCCGACTGAATGACTATGGTGACTTGTGTGTCACGCTTAAAACATATGGGTCCACGCTGCGTATCAGTTTGCTGGTGTGGGTCATAACGTTGTTGTTGGGTTTTACGGTTGCTTATTTTTTGGCGTTTTGTGTTCGCACCACGTCCATGCAAACCATGTTGTTTGTGTTGTGCACCGTGCCGTTTTGGACATCGAATGTCATACGCATGATTTCCTGGATTCCGCTGCTCGGTCGCAATGGCCTGGTCAACCAATTTCTGGTGGGCTCGGGCTTGGTGCAGCAACCCGTGGAATGGTTGTTGTTCTCTGAATTTTCCGTGGTGCTGGCCTTTGTGCATCTCTACACCATGTTCATGATCGTGCCGATTTTCAATTCCATGATGCGCATAGACCGCAGCTTGATTGAAGCCTCTACCGACGCTGGTGCGACTGCCTGGCAAACCTTGTGGAACGTGATCATTCCTTTGTCGCGCACCGGCATCATCATCGGCAGCATTTTTGTCATCACCATTGTGATGGGTGACTTTGTCACCATCGGTGTGATGGGCGGTCAGCAAATTGCCTCGGTGGGCAAAATCATTCAGGTGCAGACCTCGTTCCTGCAATTTCCGTTGGCCGCTGCCAATGCGGTGATATTGCTGCTGGTGGTGCTGATGATCATTTGGGGCTTGACCCGTTTGGTCGATATCCGCAAGGAGTTGTGAACATGGCCAACAACTTTGAACCCAAACGCCCCGCCGGTTACGTCGGTTTGCTCGCCGTGTTCGTGCTGTTTGTCGTGTTTTTATACGGCCCCATGGCCACGATTTTCATTCTCAGTTTTCAAGGCCCGGAAGGCGGTTTGACTTTCCCCTTGCAAGGTGTGTCGTTGCATTGGTTTTACAAATTGGCCGAAGGTTTGGGCGTGGTGGATATCGGGGCTGCCCTTAAGCGTTCTTTGATGCTTGGTCTGGTTGTCATGACCCTGACCATGTTCATGTCAGTTTTGGCGGGTTTGGCGTTTCGCAAAAAACTGCGCGGCGGCAATGCGCTTTTTTATGTCACGGTCGCCAGTTTGATCATGCCCTCCATCATTGTGTCGCTGGGCATTGGTTTGCAATTCAGGTTGCTCGACAGTGCTTTGAAGATGGTGTTTGAAACCTTTGGCATGACGGGTACTTTGGAGAACTTCGGTACCTCGCTGGGCTTGTACACATCGGCCATGGGTGCGCATTTGACTTGGACCTTGCCTTTTGGTTTGCTCATCATGTTCGCGGTGTTCAACCGTTTCAACCCAGCGTATGAAGAAGCCGCACAAGATTTGGGTGCTACTCCTTGGCAAACTTTCAAACACGTGGTGTTTCCATTGATTGCGCCGTCGGTCGTGGGCGTGGGCATGTTCGGTTTCACCCTCAGTTGGGATGAAATTGCGCGCACCTCCCAGGCCATTGGCGACGTGAACACCTTGCCATTGGAATTGCAAGGCTTGACCACCACGGTGACCAACCCGGCTATTTACGCCCTGGGCAGCATCACCACCTTGGTGTCTTTTGTGGTGATTGCATGCACCATGTTGGCGGTTAAGTTGCTGAGTCGCGGTCGCAAACAATGAATGTGTTCACCGACACTGCACAAGCGCCGTCTTCGTCGCTGTGGAGCGATCAGGCGATTTACCAGCGCATCGTCGAGTCTGTACTGGACCACCGTTTATCACCCGGCACACGTTTAACCGAAGACAAACTGTGCAGCATCTTCGGCGTGTCGCGCACCCGCATCAAACCCATACTGGTGCGATTGGCGAATGAAAAAATCATCACGCTTACACACAACCGGGGTGCTTCTGTGTCCAAGCCGACGCAGCAGGAATCCATAGAGATTTTTGAAACTCGCCGCTTGATTGAACCTGTGCTGCTCAAGCGTTTTATGCAAAACGCGCAAGCGGCGGACATTGCCCATTTGTCCACCATCATTGCGCATGACCGGCAAGCGCAAGAGCAGGGCGATATGCACAAAGCCATTGGTTTGACCGGCGAATTCCATTTGTACATTGCCGACCGCGCCGGGCACGACACACTGGGTCGCTTGTTGCACGAACTGGTGCCGCGCACCTGTTTGATTTTGATGGCCTGGGGTTCACAAGACAAAGTGCTGCGCCGCGAGCATGCGGCCTGCGGTTGTCAAGAGCACCGTCAGTTGTTAGATGCGATTCGTTTGCGTGACACCCAAGCCGCAGTGCAACTGATGGAAGACCATTTGATGACGGTAGAGAGTCAATTGAATTTTTCCCAAGTCTCGGCCCCGGTGCTGGAGCTTGAACAATTGCTGCTGGATTAAGGCTTCAGGATGCGTCGCTTACTGGTCATCAACCCCAACACCGGACAGGCCACGACCGCGCGTTTGCAAACCTGGATTGGCGGCTTATTGCCTGAAGATGTGCAACTCGAATGCATCACTGCGCGTTTTGGTGCGCCGTACATTGCATGCGAAGCCAGTCACGCTGTGGCGGGTCATGCCTTGTTGGATGCATGGGCTCACCATGTGCAAGCACCTGCTGCCACACCGGATGGCATATTGATCGCTTGTTTTGGCGACCCGGGATTGTTTGCTTTGCGCGAAGCCAGCGCCTGTCCGGTCAGTGGTTTGGCCGAAGCCTCATTCATTCAAGCAGCTGCTTTGGGAACTTTTGCCATCGTGACAGGTGGTGTGCGATGGAAACCCATGTTGCATCGATTGGCTGGCAGTTTGGGTTTTGGCGAGCAACTCAAACACATTGAAATCGTCGAGCAGGATGGCGCGTCGTTGTTAGCCGATAGAGACATGGCATTGCGCGTGCTGTCGCAAGCCTGTGCGCGTGCTGCTGCTACCGGTGTGGATTCAGTGATCTTGGGCGGGGCAGGCTTGGCAGGCTATGCCAGCGAATTGCAAGCCAATTGCCCGCTGCCCTTGATCGACAGTGTCAGTGCCGGTTTAGAGGTGTTTTTATCTGGCCGCATGCCTGTGGCGCTGACCACAGTGAACCGGTTTCACACTGACTGGAACAGCCTGCCGGGCTATATGAATAAGCGCTGATTCAAGCTTCAGACCTTAAGCCAGTAAATCGCACAAACTGCGTGCCACCACTTTGGTGGCCTTGCGCAAGTCTTCCAGAACAATGCGTTCATCTGCGCGTTTGGCATGCGACTCCAGCACAGTGCGTGGCCCGGCACCGTAAATCACGCCGGGAATACCGCGCTCTACGTACAAACGCACATCGGTGTACAAAGGTGTGCCCACCGCAGGTATGGGTTCACCAAATACCTCAGCGCCGTGTTTTTGCAAGGCACTGACCAGCGGTTGGTTGCCAGGCAAGGGTTTCATTGCATGGGCCATGAGCATGCGGCGAATGTCAATGTGTATGGCGTGTTGTGCATCGTGCGCGGCGTTGTAGTCAGCCACAGCTTGGGCCAGCACTTCCCGAATACTTGCCTCGACTTCAATGGGGTTTTCTTCGGGAATCATGCGTCTGTCCAATTTGAACATCACCTTACCCGGAATCACATTGGTATTGGTGCCGCCTTCGATCATGCCGACATTCAAATAGGGGTGTGTGATGCCCTCGACTTTGGAGCGAATGTTTTTGTACAAGGCGTTTTGTGCGTACAAAGCATTGAGCAAAGCGACTGCGCCTTGTAAGGCATCGATGCCGCTGTCTGGAATGGCCGCATGTGCCATGCGCCCGTGTACTGTGACTTCCATTTGCAAGCAGCCGTTGTGTGCAGTCACCACTTGGTAGCTGAAACCGGCGGCCATCATCAAATCGGGTTGGGTGTGACCATTGGCCAGCAACCAACCGGGTCCGAGTTCACCGCCGAATTCTTCGTCGTAAGTGAAATGCAATTCGACCGATCCTCTGGTGGGCTTGGCCACGGCCTCTAAGGCTCGCACCGCGAATGTGAAGGTGGAGAAATCGCATTTGCTGACCGCAGACGCGCGGCCATACAACTTACCGTCTTCAATCTCTGCGCCATAAGGGTCATGTGTCCAGCCTTCACCGGGAGGCACCACATCGCCATGTGCGTTCAAGGCCACCACACGGCCTTCGCCATACCGTCTGCGCACAATCAAATTGGTGATGGAGGCAAGCCCGTGTTCCTGAACCAAAGCCCTTGGTATTTCAAACTGTTCAGCCTGCATGCCCATGGTTTGTAACAACTCTGCGGTGCGAAGGGCGTGCGGCGTGTTGTTGCCGGGCGGTGTGTCGGTGGGCACGCGAACCAGCTCTTGCAGAAACTTCACTTGCTCGTCAAAGTGCGCGTCAATCCATTGGTCGATTTTTTCGTAAGTAGTCATGTTGTTTTGCTCAGCTGTTGTCTTTGAAAGGGTGTACGGCTTTCCAGTGACGGGCGATATCTACGCGTTTGCAGACCCAGACCCGGTCGTGTTTTTCAATGTGGTCTAAAAACTGTTGCAAAGCCAGCATGCGCCCCGGTCTGCCCAGCAGCCTGCAATGCATGCCTATGCTCATCATCTTGGGGGACTCAGCGCCCTCGGCGTACAACACATCAAAACTGTCGCGCAGGTAAACGAAAAAATCCTGAGCCTGAGAATAGCCTTGGGGCAGTGCAAAACGCATATCGTTCACATCCAAGGTATAGGGCACCACCAGATGTGGAACCACTGCACCATCGCTTTTTTTCACTTTCATCCAAAACGGTAAATCGTCGCCGTAATAGTCGCTGTCGTATTCAAAGCCGCCTTGGTCTAACAATAATCGGCGCGTGTTCGGGCTGTCGCGTCCGGTGTACCAACCTGCTGGCATTTGGCCGGTCATGTCTTTGATAATGTTGATGCCGGTTTGCATGTGCAGCCGTTCAGTGGCTTCATCAGTCTGCTGGTAGTTGATCCAGCGCCAACCGTGGCAAGCGATTTCATGGCCGAGTTCGACAAAAGCTGCTGTGAGTTCCGGGTGGCGTTGCAGGGCCATGCTGACACCAAACACGGTGAGCGGCAGACCGCGTTTTTCAAATTCACGAAGTATTCGCCACACACCCACACGCGATCCGTATTCGTAAATGCCTTCCATGGTGAGGTGGCGATCGGCAAAACTCGGTGGGTTGAACATTTCAGACAAAAACTGTTCGGAGCCCGGGTCGCCGTGCAAGGTGGCGTTTTCGCCGCCTTCTTCGTAATTCAGCACAAACTGCACCGCCACTCGCGCCTGACCCGGCCATTGCGCATGCGGCGGGTTGCGGCCATAGCCTATGAGATCGCGGGGGTAGGGGAGTGTGCTGTCGTAATTCATGCCAAATCGTAACTGATGAATGCCACTGCTCACTCTTCCTTGGCTTGCTGCTGCTGACGCTGTTTGGCCCTAAGCGGTGTACCCAGCACATACAGCACCAAGCCCAAAGGAATCAGGCCATACAGCAAGAAAGTGAAAAACGCCCCCAGTACGGTGCCATTGGGTGAGACAGCTTCCACCACGGACATCAGAATCACCACAAACATCCATCCAATGGCGACGATATACATCATGCTTGAGATTCCTTTGCGGCGGATATGTTCATGGACTGAAGCGCAAGATCTGAACTATGACGCGCGTCGAGCCATTTTTGAAGCATGCAGAAAAGGGCAAATCGCAACTGATTTGCCAGTCATCATTCAACCGAAGTAATGAATTAAATACATGGGTAATTCGCAATCAGCACTTCACGCACCACGCTGGCCGCGTTGAAGCGAAGCAGGTCAGGGCGTTGCTGCAATTGCAGCTTGACAAAATCGGTGATCTGGTTGATTTCAGTTTGCTCCTGCATGCAAATCGGTGAAGACTTGGTCAGCATCAAGGTGTCCACCACGCCCATGATGTAGTTGCGACCGCTGTAGCGTATGTCTTCTTGCTCGGACAACAAGCTGGCTTGCAATTCGGAAGCCGCCAAAAAGCGAATGCTTTTGGCGGCATGGGCGGCAGACACCGCGAGGCCACACAGCAGTGTGACCATCACGATGCGGTGAATGACATTAAGGTGTTTCAACGCTCACCTTGATGGCGCTGTACCAAGCGGCCAGTTGCGCAATTTCCGCATCTGTCAAAGGCTTGGCGATATAGGTCATGACTTCATGGTGGCGTTTGCCACTGCGGTAATTTTTGAGCTGTTCGCTCAGGTAAATCGCTTGCTGACCGGCCAGGTTCGGGGCACTGGGCATGCTGGCTACGCCGTTAGGTCCATGGCACAGGGCGCAAGCGGCATCGGCTTTGGCGCGACCCAAGGCAACATCGTCAGCAAAACTGTTGGCAGCGCACAGCGCTGACATTAGTACAAACACAAATGATTTCATTTTTTCCTCGTAAAAAAAACGGGGCCTCGTGAGAGGCCCCGCTCACAACATGAACACAGACCCTAGAGCCTGTGAATCATGTCTTATCAGTTGCCGTGGTAGCTGATGCGGTAGATAGCGCCAGCGTAGTCATCGGAGACCAGGATAGAGCCGTCAGGCAGGTTGGCCACGTCAACCGGGCGACCTAAGGCGCGGTTGGTGTTTTTGTCCAGGAAGCCGTCAGCAAACACTTCAGCAGGACCTGCATTGCCGTCGGCCTTGATTGGCACGAAGTTGATCAGGTAACCGCTAGGTGTTGTGCGGTTCCATGAACCGTGGGAAGCGACAAACAAACCACCTTGGTATTTGGCAGGGAATGACTTGCCAGTGTAGTGTGTCACGCCCAATTGAGCTTGGTGAGCAGGGAACTCGACTTGCGGGAACACGTTATCAGCGGGTTCTTTCATGTCGGCCAGGTCGCCTGCAGCAGGTGAACCAGCGACTTTGAAGTGACCGTTGTAGTAAGGGAAACCGAAGTGCTCGCCTGGCTTGCTCAGTTTGTTCAACTCGCCGGGAGGAATGTCGTCACCCAGGCCGTCAACTTGGTTGTCGGTTGTCCAGATGTCGCCCTTTGGTCCGATGGTGATACCGGCTGGGTTGCGCATGCCTTTGGCATAGACCATGCGGCCAGAGCCGTCGAGGCCGTTGTAACGCACCACGCCGCCAATGCCGATTTCTTCGTACATAGCCACTTTGTCTTTGGGTTGCACGTTGTAAGGCTGGCCCAGAGTCACGTAGATTTTGCCGTCTGCGTCAACTTTACAAACGCGGCCGGTGTGGTTGAAAGATTGCTCTTCCACGGGGATCAGCTTGCCTTCAGGAACGATTTGGCCGACTGCGACGTCCGGACCTTCGTAGAAGTATTCAGCTGCTGGGAAGTGCAGAATGCGGTTGGATTCAGCAACGACTAAGAAACCGTCTTTGGTGAAGCAAACGCCATTGGGGTTGCTGAACTTGATAGCAGGTGCGAAAGGTTTGACTTCGGTTGCTGCATCGCCGTTGTTACGGTTTGTCACAGCCCAAACTTGGGTTTTGCGTGTACCAACGAACAACATGTTGGTAGACGGTGCAACAGCCATGTAACGTGCGTCAGGCACAACAGCGTACAGGTCAATCTTGAAACCATCGGGCAACTTGATTTTTTTCAGGTTGGCACGGATGGCATCGGCATTCTTACCTTCTTGGGGAACGGTAGGAATGTTCATGTTGGTGTCAGTGTTGCCCATGCGTTGCAGGGTGGACAGGTTTTTGTCCTGGGCAAATGCTGAAGTAGCAACCAACGCTGAAACGGCCAAAGTGATGGCAGAGATTTTTTTAAAGCTCACTTAATGATCCTTAAGCAGAAAAACAGGCAACATTGCCTAGATGCATGTTAGCAATATAAGCGTGCTGGTTTGTCAAAGCCCCTACTAGGGAAAAGCCGAATGAATTTCTGGAGACGGCGGGTTAACCCTTGGTAAATAGGTTTGCAGCACGTGTTTTTCACAGTGAGATTGACACTGCCCACTGTCAGGCTTGCGGTTTGCGCAGCATCAGCGCAGAACGTTTGCATGAAGCCACCAACACATTGTGTTGATTGAAGCCCCGGTGTTCAAAAATCACTATGCCATTGAGCGGGCGTGATTTGCTGTCGCGCAATTCGATGACCTCGGTCTCCACATGCACGGTGTCACCATGAAACAGCGGCTTGGGAAAACGCACTTCGTCCCAGCCCAGGTTGGCCACCGTGGTGCCCAAGGTGGTGTCTCCCACCGACACGCCAACGATCAAGCCCAAGGTGAACACACTGTTGACGATACGTTGCCCATACTCGGTGTGGTGCTTGCAATATTCCTCGTCCAAGTGCAGTGCCGCAGGGTTGTGCGTCAACGCGGAAAACATGATGTTGTCCATCTCGGAGACTGTGCGACGAATCGCGTGTTGAAAAGTTTGTCCGACAAAAAATTCTTCGAAATACAGGCCTGCCATGTCAATGTCCGTTTCTTGTTGCGAGCAGGCGAAGCGCCTGCGTCAAATGTGGTTTGTCGACCATTTTGCCGTCCAGTTGCACCGCACCTGCGCCATTCGCTTGGGCGAATGCATCCACGATGCGCTGCGCGTGTTGCAGTTCTTCGGGCGTGGCAGTGAAACCTGCGTTGATGATGGCCACCTGATCCGGGTGAATCGCCAGCTTGCCGCTGAAGCCTTGTCGTCTGGCGCGTCGTACATCGGCTTGCAAACTGTCGGTATGGCGAAAGTCCACGCTCAGTGTGTCAATCGCTTGCACACCGGCGTGGGACGCAGCAAGCAAGCACAAAGATCGTGCCAACACAAAGGCTTCGTCAAACTCGCCGTTGTCTTTTTTGTTGCTGGTGGCCCCAATGTCGGTGGCCAGGTCTTCTGCGCCCCAGGTCAGGCCTGTCAGTCGAGCCGAGCAACCGGCATAGGTATTCAAAGAAAACAAAGCACCGGCTACTTCGGTCGCCACCGGCAATATGCGCGTGGAACCTAATGAAATGCCTTCGCGTTGTTCAAGCGCGCTTAAAAAATGGTCGAGTTGACGCACATCGTCAGCGTTCATTGGTTTGGGCAACACAATGCCATCAGGTTTTCCGGGCATGACAGCCACCAAGTCCGGCAGGGACAGCGGCGTGTTCAGCGGATTGATGCGGACCCACACCTGTTGATTGGCGCGGTCATGGCCTTTGAGGTAGTCCAACACCAGGCCGCGCGCCAGAGGCAAACGGTCTTGCGCGACCGCGTCTTCCAAGTCAAGCAGCAGCGCATCTGCGCCAGTGCTGGCGGCCTTGGCCATTTTTTTTTCACTGTCTCCGGGGACGAACAGCAGGGATTTGAGCGTCATGGCAGGGGTTCCTTGTCTTGGCTGGCATGCTAACAAATGGCATTCACCGCGCTTCAACGACAATGCATGACTTCAAGCCGCACAATAACAACCACACTCGACGTATTTTCATGACAGCTATCCACACAGACGCGGCCTTGCCTGCCATTGATTCCACTGAACTGCGCCGCTGCCTCGGTTCGTTTGTCACCGGCGTGACCGTGATGACAACACTGGATGCTGATGGCCAACCCGAAGGCATCACAGCGAATTCGTTCAGCTCGCTGTCTTTAAACCCACCTTTGATTGTCTGGAGCCTGCGTTTGAGTTCACGCAGTTTCAACACCTACCAAAACGCCACACACTTTGCGGTCAACATACTCGCGCAAGACCAGGTGCATTTGTCCAACCGTTTTGCGTCATCCGGCATCAATCGGTTTGAAGGCGTGGCGTATACGCCCGGCCTAGGCGGTGTTCCGCTGCTAGAGGGGTGTGCTTCTTATTTGGAATGCAGTTTGGAAGCCTCTCATCCCGGTGGTGACCATGTCTTGTTCGTTGGCCGAGTGCAGCGAATTCGGGTGAACGACATCAAGCCCTTGGCCTATGGCAATGGCGGTTATTTGTCGGTGCAGTCGCTGGATGTTGCATAGTTCTACTTTCACTGCACCCATTTTTCGCGATGCTATTTGCGCGCGTTCAGCCTCACAGCGTTTGGATATTGGCGAGGGCGATTTAAGCGCAGACATCATTCACGCAGTTAACACGCAACTCTTGGTGCTGAGTTTTGATTACGCATTGCACCAAGGTTCTATAGGCATCAGCGAAGCCAACCAGTTGCAAACAGCTTTGGAATACGCGCGTGCGCACGACTTGCCTGTGGTGTTTCTCATCGAGAGCAGTGGCATACGCGTCACCGATGGCACGGCTGGTATCGCTTCGCTGCGTCGGGTGTTGCGCGATCTCATGGATGCTCGCCTGGAAGGTGTTCGCTCATTGGCCATGGTGTTCAAGAGCGCATTCGGTGGAGCCAGTTTGTTGGCATCGGTGTGCCAGCGTCGCGTGTTGCACGCGGATTCTTTGTTGTCTATGAGCGGACCCAAGCTGATTCAACAACAAGTAGGCACAGAACGCTTTAATGCCAGCGACATACACGCAGTGAAAGCCTTGATAGGCGGCGCGTCACGTGCGGCTTTGTCTGAGGACGTGTTGCTGATGGATGCGAATGTGCAGAGTTACACGACAGCCTTGGATGACTGGCTTGCACAAACGCCACCACCCCTACCGGACTTTGAATGGTTAAAACATCAACTCTCGATGCTGAGTGCTCGATTGCCTCAACCGCTTTCACAGCCACAAGTGATGAGCTTGCCATCGCAGTTGTTGCCTTCACATACAGCTACATTGCTTCATCAAGTGTTGCCCGTGCATACGGGCTTGCAAAAGTGTGAAGACGTGTGGATAGCGCAAGATGCAGACACACGCGTATTGGCTTTGGTGACACCGCAGGCTTGCAGTGCGCCCGATGCCTTGGCGTTGACACGTGAGCTACTGAGCGAGTATTTGGTTAGGCACAAACGCACTGTGTTGTTGGTGGATGCGCCGGGTCATGCTGCTACCCCTGAAGATGAACAACCGATTTTTTCTGAAGTGCTGGCTTTACTCAGCTTGGCAATGCGTAGCTTGCACCGGTTGGGTCAGCGTGTGGATGTGGTGGTCAGCGGCAGCGGCGGAGGTGGTATTCAAGCCGCGCTTGCCGCCGGAGCCAGCAGCGTGTCCATGGGCCCGCAAGCGCGTTTGTATGTGTTGCCCAAAGCGGCGATGCAAGCACTGAACAAAGTAGAGGATGAAGAGGCGGGAACATTGGCGACGGCGTTGGCGACTGGGGCAGTTGATTTTGCGTTTGAAGGCTGAAGCGTCTTCGACGAATTGATCACCTAAATCCAGCACCTGTTGGCGAATGGATGTTTTCATAGTTAAAACTCTAAAAATCAAACCCTAGCTGCTTCGTGTCCTCATGTCTTTTCACAGGTGACTTGCTGCGTGCATTCGTTTTTTTTCGAGACGCATGTTTATCAATCACTTCTTTTTTACCGGCCTTGACCGCTGGGGTTTGTCGTAGCTGATGCAGGCGCTGTTTGGATTCGCGCGTGGCGGTGGCCAAGTCAACCACGGGTTGAATGATGTCAACCAAAGCACCGTCAGGGGAGCGCAAGGGCTGCGGCATCAACCAAGGTTGAAACAGCCAAGTGGCTGGCACATGCCGCATATGGGGCAACCACCGTTTGACAAATTGCCCGTGCGGGTCGTGGTCTTGCGCTTGTTTGATCGGGTTGTACACACGTGTGGTGTTGATGCCTGTGGTGCCAGACTGCATTTGCATTTGGCTCCAATGAATACCGGGTTCGTAATCTAAAAATTGTGTGGCCAGCCATTCACCCACGGGACGCCAGTGCAACCACAGCGGGTAAGCCGCCACCGAAACCAGCATGGCACGCATGCGAAAGTTCAGCCATCCGGTTTCTCTCAGCATCGTCACGCAAGCATCCACCATGGGCCAACCGGTTCGCGCGTCTTTGAGTGCTTCAAAGTAGTCAAGATTAAAGTCTTGTTCTCGAAGCCCATCGTAGCCTCGGTGCATATTTCGCCATTCAATCGCCGGTTCACTCTCCAGCTTTTGTATGAAATGGCAATGCCAATAAAGACGGCTGATGAAGGCGGTCAGGCCCGCCCGGTGCCGACTTTCTTGCGGTGGGAGTTGCGCCAAATGCCCTCTGGTGTGTTGCACCACTTCACGCATGCTGATGCAACCATATGCCAGATACGCCGACAAACGCGAACACGCATCCGGCGCGGACACAGGCGAGGAAATGCCACCTCGGTATCCAATACTCCGTGCGTTGAGAAAACTGTGAAGTGTTTTCAATGCAAGCGTGCGTCCCCCGTGTTGCCTGAGCGGCGGGTTGTGCGTCAAATGGCTTGGGGCAGCCATGACTAAACCATCAGAGGAAGGTGGACGCCAAAACCTCAATCGCTCAAAGTTGGCTTGGGGTGTACGCATGTGCTGCTCCCATGCGCTTTGCCACAGGTCACGGCTCTTTAAACGTCTGACCACACCAAACTGTGGAAATTCATGCCAAGCGATGTGATGGTTTTTACACCACGCTGCCACTGTCAAGTCACGCGCAAAGGTAAATCCATTGCCTGTTTCTTCATGCGAATACAGCGCATTGAATGGTGCTTCTGTCCAAATGTTTGTCAGTACAGCGCTTAATTCACCATGGTGAATTTCAAGCTGACCACCAAGTGTGCGTAAATGTGAATCCAGATCTTGCAAAGATTCGCGGATGAACTCAAAGTGTTGAAGTGCGGCATCAGGCTGCAACCACAGTTCCGGCTCAATGACATAAAAGCATCTCACCGGCCCGCTCTGACCGGCCTGCGACAGCGCCATGTGGTCTTGCCAACGCAAATCCCGCTTGAACCAGACCAAGGCGTAACTCATGGGCTATTGATCAGACCAGCAGATTAAACATTGGCTCTGCGGTGGTCTGCAATTTGTCGGTCATCAAACTTCATATCCGGGTGTCTCAATGCCCGGTGTTTGGTTGTTCTGCCTTTGACCCGTTGTCGCCATAAGCGGTAAGAGCTGGGTTTTAATTCAGCACGCATGATGTTGATGACCTGCGCCTCTGTCAGTCCGACCCGCTCTTGTATGGTTTCAAACGCAGTGCGGTCTTCCCATGCCAATTGAATGACGAGCGAAATATCGCCCGCAGACAGGGCCTTTTGCTTGATGAATTTGCTGATAGACATGAATAGATTGCATTCTAGTCTTCGGTTGAATGGGGAATGTCATTTGCGCGAAGCAATCAATAGAATGGCTGGATGTGATGATGCACCCATTACCGCAGAGCTTTTCGCTTAATTTATCGATCATGATCTCCCACCAATTCATCAGCCGCGTCACACTGCGCCGCGACATCGTCGAATCTTTCGATGTGTACCCGTTCAGTTTGCCAACTGTTCGCACATTCGAGTACTTGGAAATGCACCCCAAGGTCACCTATGTCATAGGCGAAAACGGGTCGGGCAAATCCACTTTGCTAGAAGCGATTGCCGTGTCCATCGGTTTCAATGCCGAAGGCGGCTCCAAAAATTTCAACTTTGGCACAAACCGCACGCATTCAGAATTGCACCGCTATTTGCGCATCGCCAAAGGGTTTCGCAAACCGCGCACCGGCTATTTTTTGCGGGCTGAAAGTTTCTACAACGTTGCCAGCGAAATCGACAAGCTCGATGCCGAGCCGGTCAGTGCCGCACGCATCATCGATGGTTATGGTGGGCGTTCATTGCACCAACAATCGCATGGTGAATCTTTTTTGGCGTTGATGACACAGCGCTTTAAAGGGCAGGGCTTGTATATCTTGGACGAACCGGAGGCGGCCTTGTCGCCACAGCGTCAGTTGGCGGTGCTGTCGCGCATGCATGACCTGGTGCAAGACGGTTCGCAGTTCATCATCGCCACGCATTCACCCATACTGATGGCCTACCCGGATGCCAGCATCTACCAATGCAGCAAAGAAGGCATAACACCAGTGGCATACGAAGACACAGAACACTTTCTGGTCACGCGTGATTTTTTGGCCAACCCGCAGCGCATGCTCAGAGAGTTATTGCGGGATTGAGCGGCGCATGCCACCCAAGCTTTATTTCAGCCACTGCGGATCAGGCAACTGCCCGAACACCTGTCTCAGGCCTTGGCTCCAGCTGGATCGCAAATCTCTGAAGTAGCTGTCTTCGGCATCAATACGATGCCGCTTGGTCACGCGCAAGTCATTGGTTTTGACCATGGCCACATCAATCGGCAAGCCGACCGACAAATTGCTTTTGATGGTTGAATCAAACGACACCAACGCACACTTAATAGCTTGTGACATGCTGATGCCGGGCTGAATGACGCGGTCCAAAATCGGTTTGCCGTATTTGCTCTCGCCAATCTGAAAAAACGGTGTGTCTGCGGTGGACTCGATGAAATTGCCTTGCGGATAGACCATGAACAAACGTGGGGCTTCACCTTTGACTTGTCCACCCACCAAAAACGTCGCTGAAAAATCCACATCACTTTGCTCAGGCGCTTCGTTCAAAGTCACCGCAATGGTTTTACGCAATTCGCGGCCCACCAGTTCAGCCACGGTAAACATCGAGGCATGCGCGGTCAATGGTTTTTCCTGATCCAGTGCGTGTTGTTTGATGCGGCTGACCACTTGCTGCGTGGTGGCCAGGTTGCCGCTGTTGAG
This sequence comes from Comamonadaceae bacterium, assembly GCA_947508145.1. Lineage (GTDB taxonomy): Bacteria > Pseudomonadota > Gammaproteobacteria > Burkholderiales > Burkholderiaceae_C > Limnohabitans. The sequence continues at coordinate 3,729 of CANNRV010000007.1, read as the reverse complement.
CATGACGATCACACCTTGGCCGGGTGTTTCGATGACGGTCATCTTGCAAAACGTGGACACGTGGTCCACACCTGCGTTGGTGCGAGAGTCGGAGGCAAACACCAGTCCTTCGTCGAGAACCATGCCAACACAATATGTCATGCTTTGCCTTATTGCTGATCGTAGATGCCGGATTCTACTTTTGCATAGCTGTGCATCGTCTCCTTGCCGCCACCTATGCGCATGCCGCGCACCGGGCTGGCGTCTTCGTAGTCCAAACCATGCGCTAAACGTATGTGCCCATGGTCTGCGTCACTGGAGTTGCTCACGTCATAGCCTATCCAGCGTCCGCCCACCCAGGCCTCGGCCCAAGCGTGGCTGGCAACTTGTTCGTTTTGCGCTGAGTGCAAATAGCCGCTGACATACCGCGCGGGCACACCTAGATACCGGGCACAGGCCAGAAACACATGGGTATGGTCTTGGCATACGCCTTTGCCTTTGCCAAACGATTGCGCTGCCGAATCGCCCACATGCGTGATGCCGGTTTCATACGGCATGCGTTCCAGCAAGGCCAACATCACATCATGCAAACCCATGTAGGGCCGCGACTTAACGGTGGCTTTGAACGGATCAATGAATTGTTGAATAGCCGGGTCCACACTGGTCAAAGCAGTGGGGCGCAAATACACGGTGTGTGGCACCGGTCCCTCGGGTTCGCCTTGGTCGGATTCAAGCAAATCCACCACACCGCGCGCACGCAACACAATGTCTTGGGTGGCGCTTTCCAGCACCAGGCAATGACACAGGTTGCCGTAGGCATCGGTCCAGGGCGTGGCCTTGCCGGGCAAATCCAGTTGCCAGTGAACAATGTGTTGGCGCTGGGTTTTAGGCGGCGTCATGCGCAGCATTTGTATGCTGCGGCGAATCAGTTGGTCGTAGCGGTAACTGGTTTCGTGAAATACCTGTAGCTTCATGCGATGGACTCCAGGTAATCGGTTTGTACCGCATCAGCCAATGCAATGTTTTCGGTCACAAACATCTCCAGATAGTTTTCCAGCCCGCTGTCATACACCTCGGTCAAGCTGCCGTATTTCAAGTTGGTCAGCAAATTGGCGCAGCGCTTGCGTGCCTCGCGACCGGTTTGCTGTGGCAATTGGTTCAATATGTAAGCGGTTTCGTCCAAACAAAAATGCAGTGACCGTGGCACGCGTGAGTTGAAAATCAACAACTCGGATACCCGGTCAGCATCAATCGCATCGCGGTAGGTGTCGCGGTAAGCCTCTAAGGCACTGACTGATCGCAGCACTGCACCTAAGCGGTAATAGTCGTCCACCAAGTTATTGCCCTCGGCTTGTTCAACTTGTGTTTTCACGCTCAATATGCGCGCTGTGTTGTCGGCGCGTTCCAGGTAAGTGCCCAGGCGTATGAAGTGGTAGGGCTGATCGCGTTGAATCGTGGCAAAGGTCACGCCGCGAAACAAATGCGAGCGTTGTTTGATCCATTCAAAAAAACCGGAGTCCACGGCCTGGTCGGCGTTTTTCTTTTTTCTCACCAACAGTTCCAGCCAGGTGTCATTGATGCATTCCCACATTTCCACCGTCATGGCACCGCGCACCGAGCGGGCGTTTTCGCGACACGACTGAATGCAATTGAAAATGGACGACGGGTGGTCCGGGTCCCAAGCCAAAAACTGTGCGACTTGGTCCGAGCGCATCGGTCTGCCGGTGGCTTCGAAGGCCGCGAGTGTGTCGGTGATGACCAGCGGTTCACTCACCGTGTCCGGCGCAGCACGGCTGCTGTCAGAGCTGGAGAGCAATGCGAAAGATTGACCGACTTCCAAAATTCGCGCCATGTTTTCAGCGCGTTCCAAATAGCGTGAGAGCCAATAGAGTTGAGCAGCAACACGTGACAGCATCAGATCGCCTCCTCGTCTTCCAGCACCCAGGTGTCTTTGGTGCCGCCACCTTGGGATGAATTCACCACCAGCGAGCCTTCGCGCAAAGCCACACGCGTGAGACCACCGGGCACGATGCGCGTGTCCTTGCCCATCAATACAAAGGGACGCAAATCAATATGTCGCGGTGCAATGCCTTGGTCCACAAAAATCGGACAAGCCGATAAGCTGAGAGTAGGTTGCGCGATGTAGTTGTCCGGCTGCGCTTTGAGCCTCAGTGCGAATGAGTCGATCTCGGCTTGGCTGGCAGTGGGGCCGACCAGCATGCCGTAGCCGCCTGCACCATGCACCTCTTTCACCACCAGTTGCGACAAATTGGCCAAGACATAAGACAGTTCATCGGGCTTGCGGCATTGCCAGGTTTGCACGTTGTTGAGTATGGGGGTTTCGTTCAAATAAAAGCGGATCATGTCGGGCACATAGGGGTAAATGGATTTGTCATCCGCCACGCCAGTGCCCAAAGCATTGGAGATGACCACATTGCCTTGGCGGTACACCGAAGCCAAGCCCGGTACGCCGATGAGCGAATCCGGCTCAAAACTCAGCGGGTCCATGTACAAGTCATCCACCCGTCGGTAAATCACATCCACTTGTTGCGGACCTTCGGTGGTTTGCATGTACACATGGCCGTTGCGCACAAACAAGTCAGAACCTTCCACCAATTCAATGCCCATTTGTTTGGCCAAAAACGCGTGCTCGAAATACGCGCTGTTGAAACGCCCCGGCGTATGCAGCACCACCGTGGGTTGGTCCACCCAACTGGCCGAGCGCAAGGTTTGCAACAGCAGGGCAGGGTAGTGTTCAACAGGGCGAACGGCGTAGCGGCGAAACAAATCGGGGAACAAGCGCATCATCAGCAAGCGGTTGCTCAGCATGTAGGACACACCTGACGGCACGCGCAGGTTGTCTTCCAACACATAAAAGTCACCGTCCGAATGGCGCACGATATCCACACCGGCGATGTGCGCGTAAATCTGGTGCGGCAAATCCAAGCCCAGCATGATGGGCATGAACTGAGCGTTGGCCAGCACTTGCTCAGCGGGTATCAATCCGGCTTTCAAGATGCGCTGCTCGTGGTAGACATCGTGCAAAAACATATTGATGGCCTTGACCCGCTGCACCAGACCTTTTTCCAAATGCGCCCATTCTTTGCCGTGGATGATGCGTGGAATCAAGTCCGAGGGAATCAAACGCTCAGTACCACCCTCGTCGCCATTGAGTGAAAACGTGATGCCGGTGCGCCTAAAGATCAAATCGGCTTCGGTCTGTTTGACCTGCACGGTTTCGCGCGAAATGCCTTTGAGCCAGTTGTCGAACGCCTCGTAGTGCGGCCTGGCATAACCGCTTTCATCGCTCATTTCATTGAAGATGGACTTGTTGCTCATGGGTTTCCTGCTGGTTGGCGGTCTGTCAATACGCTTAAGCACGGTTCATGCCGCGCAGTCTTTACCCGCTTTGTCGCCGTAGCACAGGGGAAGAACCGGCTTTCATCTGATGGCTATGCACTGCTTTGGCTCGCGCGCACGGAATCAGTGCACATCTCATATTTGAGTAATTCGATAATTTATGCAAACTTTCTAATTTATTTTTTAAATTGCTAGAAGTAACAAATTCAGTAGAATCACGGCCATCATCGTCTTGGATCTCAAGCAGTTAACAGTGGCACTTCACGTAAATCGCCGGGTCCAAGCCAATCCGGGAACAGGTCCAAGCCGTGTTCGGTTTTTTTCAATGACAAGTATGAATTGAGGTTGTTGCATGCGGGTCATGGATTGGTTGACTGGTTGGTTCAAAAG
>CANNRV010000006.1 GCA_947508145.1 Comamonadaceae bacterium | reverse complement strand
TGCGCCCCGGTGTGGGCGTAATTCACCATGGATTGCGTGTTGTTCCACAAGCTGAATGTGCATTGCCTGAACACAGGAGCTTCACCCAAGCCCATGGCCAATTGACAGCCCGCCGCCCTTTGCAAATCGACTTGAGCCGCAGGCGCGTAACGCCAAAAAGCCATCGCTTTGCTAGGACGAATACTGGCGCGGGTCAATGCCACCATGCCGTGTTCAGCGCTGTCTATATATTGGTCATCGCCCAAGCTGTGCTCAGGTGTCACGCCCCAGCTGCGGCCATCCCAACTGCCGCGTGATGATTCCACTGCCAGACAAGCCACATACATGGATTGGGCGCGATGTTCATAAGCCTGCACCACATTGCCTTGCATGAAGGCTTGCGCTTGTTGCGCGTTCTCAAACATGCAAATCAAACCTTGGTGAGAAGCGCTGGGTCGCAATACAAAACCCCCACCCTGTCCGCTGCCCATGACTTTGGCAAACAGCAGACCCGGTGTGTTCTTCAAAGCTGATGCGCCTTGCACCAGACGCATCCAACCCCATACCTGATGAGCCCTCAGGTACTCCACCAACAACACCACCACCACACCTGAAACTGCCACTGATACGGGATCCTGGTTAGCCATTTCATGTGCGGGGTCGGTGACAGCTCAACACTGCATTTACTTGGTCGCCAACTGCGCTGTTTTGGCAGCGGCGGGTGCGGGTGTGGTGAGTTCTGGAAAGTCTTTGGCCATGGGTGCACCAAACAAAGGTTTGTATGCGCCCTGGTGACAGGTGTTGCAATTGAGCTTGGGTGAGTCGCCCAGTTCGCCTTTGCGGTGATCCGGGAACACGGGTGCCAAGGGCTCCATGTAATTGACATTCAAGTCACGCGCCATACGTATGCCGTGCCATGCTGTCGCGCGTTGCGGCGGGCTGTTTTCCCAGCTTTGGAACGAACGGCTGTTGTGACAGTAAGTGCAATTCACGCCCAACGATGTGGACATATGAGTCATCAAACCATAGGTCCATTCGGTTTGCTTGATGGAATGGCGGTTACCGGAAGGCAAAGGGGTTGGGCCATTCATGCGTATGTCTTTGGCTTGCAGCAAAAACGGTGTGAACGGGTCATTCGGCAAGGAAGACAAATTCACTTCAGGTGCGGGGTCATTCTGCCCGGCCTTGTCGCCCAAGAAGTTGGAACCATGCGGTTGCGGGTTTTTGGTGAACCACACAGCAGACGGCACAGGTTGACCTCGGTGACAGGTGTAGCAAGTGACACCGGTTTCAGCCACGTGGTTTTTCCATTCGCTGTTGATGTGTTGCGTCATTTGCAACATGCGTCTGGCCACGACCTTGGTGTATTTCTCGTCGTCGGCGAAATTCGCAGGGTTGTGGCAATACACACAACCGCCCGCGTTCGGTGCCACCCATGCAGACATGGACACCATCAGCCGGTTGAACTGCGCGGTGCTGAGGTTGCCCAGCACTTTGACGTTTTTATAGGTCTGTGACGCTTTAGGCCCTTCGCTAGGCGCTTGCGGCAACGCAAACGGCACGGTATTGGCTTCGACCTTGGCGGCCAGCAGGCGGGTGTTGTACACCTGAACCATGCCCGTGCCACGGTAACCGTGTTGCACGCTGTCGGGTATGGGCAGCTCACAACCGGAGAGCATCAACACTGCCGCCAGACCTGCGGCACATTGCCACAGGCGGTTTGTCCATCGGATTGCGTTCATGGTTTGACTCCCACGGTCAGCGCCGGGTCAATCACGGCAGGGAAAACATTTGGATAAGGCGGCGCAACACCGTGTTTGATGGCCCACAAATACCAGTTATCAACTACCGTACCGGTGAGCAAAATACCTATGCCGCCAGTCAAAGGACACAGCACCGCAAACCACCAGGCCCAGCGGTGAATCGATTCCATCGTCGCGTTGAAGCCCATGGTCCAACGCCAGAACAAAGCAGCGCGTTCAGAGGCTGTGCCACGGTCAACGATTTGTTCAATTTCACGCTCACCGCCAAAGCGGGTCACCGCCAAAATGGTGGCACCGTGCATGGCGAACAACAACACCGAGCCGTATAAAAACACAATCGACAAAGCGTGGAACGGGTTGTAGAACAAGTTGCCATAGCGAATGGACAAAGCGGCAGTCCAGTCCAGGTGCGGGAAGATGCCGTAAGGCACTGCCTCACCCCATGAGCCCATCAAAATTGGGCGAAACAAACCCAGCACAAAGAACAACCACAAAGCCGCAGCAAATGCCCAGGCCACATGGGTTCCCATGCCCAGTTGTTTGGCGCGGCGGTACATGCGAGCCCACCACAACAACACAGACACGCTCAATAACAAACCGGCGATGAGGAACCAACCGCCTTGGTTCAGCGGTGGCAGCGACAAACCATATTCAGGTGCCGGTGGCTCCAGCGCCAGCCAGAACAGTTGGCGCACCAGTTGAATCGGGTCCCAGTTGACCGAGGCCAACATGTTCAAACCAATGATGTTGAATGCCAGCATGCCGCAGACCAGCGAGGCCAGTCCTAAGCCGCCGAGGTAAATCGGACCGAGTTGCGCGTTACCGATCTTGCCCAGTATCCAGTAGAGCGTCGGGTGACCGAAACGCGGGTCGTTGCCGGGCCCGAGTGCGACACCGTCATGCACCGGCCCTTTGGCCTGCACCGTGGTGAAAAGGTTGTAGTAATCAGCCATGTGATTTGCTCCTGTCAGGCTTTAAGGCCACTGTGACCAGATGGGCAGGTTGAGCCACCAACCCCACCATTCGGGCCAACCACGGCTCCAGAACGGTCCGCTGATGACGATGCACAAGGCGCTGAACGCCACTGCGGCCATCGCCAGAAATACGCCGAGACGGTGAATGCCAAGGGTACCGATGGAGTAACCGATGGTGTCGCGGAAAAACGTGTCTTCGTGTTCGGGTGTTTTGACCACTTGACCAACGCCGGGGTTGGTGGCCGACAAAATCAAGGCACCGTGCAAAGACAAGGCGAACACCGTGGCAAAGAAAAAGCTCACTGCCAGCATGTGCGCCGGGTTGTAATGGAAATGCAGGTACTGGTAGCCCACGTTGGACACCCAGTCCAAGTGGCTGTAAATGCCGTAGGGGAAAGCATGGCCCCAACCGCCCATCAACACAGGGCGAATCACTTCCAAAGTGAAATACGCAAAGATGGCCATGCTGAATGCCGCCGGTACATGAAAGCCCATGCCAAGCTTGCGACAGATTTCCACTTCGCGCAGCGCCCAGGAGACAAACGCTCCAAGTGCACAAATGGTGATCAGTTGCCACAAGCCGCCTTCCATCAGCGGCGCAAAGCGCAGGCCGTAGGACAAATTAGGTGGGGCAATACTGATCTGCCACAGATTCCAAGTAGGGCCTTGTGATGCGCCCCACAAAATCATGGCAGTGCCTAAAAAGGCGAAAAAGATGGTGGTGACCCCGAAGAAGCCGACATAAAACGGGCCCAACCAAAAATCAAACAAATCACCAGCGACCAGGGTCCCGCCCCGAACTCGGTATTTCTTTTCAAAACTGAGCATGGCCATGGTTAGCTCTCCTGCCGCAAACGGTGAAACATAAACATTGAAATGCAGGTGCTGTCAGTGAAACAGCACCTGCGGTGCTGAAAAGTTCAGGACTTTTCGGCAGGAACAGCCGCAGGCATGGGCGAGTTTTGCGCCGATGCGGGAGCGGGCTTTTTCGCGCCATCCAGCCAGTTGAACTTGTTCGTGCTCAACAGAATGAGGTGAATCATTGCTGCCAATGCGAACAGAAAAATACCCTGAACCACCATGGCCCTGAGGGGGTCGTACAAACGCCAAATTCTCCACATGATGTTTTCTCCTAAATGATGTGAGACATGAACGTATAAACCGAAGCCTTCACACCTGAAATGAGGTTTGGCATGTTCTCCGCGCCTGGCAGCCAGGATTTCCAACGCATACCGATCAGCTGACCGGCAAATGCACATGAAAACAAAACCACAAAACAGGGGACAAAAATCAGGACAAACGCAATTTTTTCATCCCAACCGGATGATTTATGCGATTCAAAAGAGGTGGTGTTAGCCATGGGTTTACTCCGTTCGATTAAAGAACTTGACTCAGAACCAGGGCCGCCATGCCCAGACCAGGATGTGGGCTAACACAGCAACTGCTGTGAAACCGACGGTTCCCTGGATCCAGAAATGGTGGAACTCCTGAGCTTCTTCGTCAGTCAGGCCGGAAATGGATGTCCGATGGTTTGACATGCGATGCTCCTTCTTCAAAATGGCTGTGAAGCCAACGCTGCGCCCAACCCGCGCAACCTGGGTAGCCGCAGCTGGTGCCGCGACGTCGGGGTCAATTCACATGCCGTCGCATGCAAAAAGTTGTTTTGTTTGGCACTCACACTGTCTCTCCCAGACCCAGCTCGGCACCGGCTTTTTTCACGTGGTCTTCCGTCACCAGTTCAACGCCAGCGGCGCGTGCTTTGCCTTCAGCCAGATCGCGCAAACGCTTGGCCGCTGAAATCTGCACCAGCACCGGTTGACCGGAGACCAATGCATGCAAACGGGTTTGCGCCGCGTCATCCCAAGGCGTGTTTTCTTGTGCGCCGCTGATGCCACGCGCCAGGGTTGCATCCACTTTGTCCATGTCTGTGCCCAGCGGCAAGATGTGAAACAAAGCATCAAACAAGGAATTGCACACCTCTTGAATCAAATAGGTGGCACCGCTGTAGCCCATGAACGGCGTGCCGGTGTGGCGGCGGATGATGGCACCGGGGAATGAAGCTGGAATAAAGGTCGCTTTCATCGGACCGCTGCTGCCGGCTTCAGCCAGGTACATGCGTTCGTTGTAGCTGCCGAACAAGATCAGCGGCATTTGTTTGTGTACCAACTCGCGCACAGCAGCGTTGTCGGTTTTTTGCCCCGGTATGCGCGACACCGCAAACTTGCACGGCATGCCCATTTCGGTTTCCAAAAATTTGCGTATGCCGCGTGCATAGGTGTCGGTGGCCACCACCGCAAACGATGCGGTAGCGAAAAAATCTTGTGTGACAGAGCGCCACAAGTCCCACACCGGTTTGATGGTGGTGTGACGCTCGCGTTGAATGAACGGCTCGGGGTCCAGCCCCAGCAATTCGCCCAGCTTGCGCAAAAACTTGGTGGTGCTGTGCAAGCCGATCGGCGCTTGCAAATAAGGCCGGTCAAGTGCCTCGCACAACATGCGACCGAACTCGCGGTACATGCAAATATTCACATCGGCTTCCACCAGCTGTGACACCTCGGCCAAATGGCTGCCCAGCGGAAACACCATGTTGATGTCTGCGCCTATGCCTTGCACCAAACGGCGTATCTCTGCCAAATCGCTGGGGCTGTTGAATGTGCCGTAGCAAGGGCCGATGATGTTGACGCGCGGCTTCTCGCCTTCTTTGCGCACACGCTTGGGCACTTTTTTCATGCCGTATTCGGTCCACAACCAGAACATGGCGCGGTTGGCGCATTGCCATTGGTCTTCGTCTATGGTGCGCGGTAAAAAGCGCATCAGGTTGGTGCCTTCGGGGGTGACACCGCCGCCAATCATTTCGGCGATCGAACCGGTGACCACCACCGCTGGCAAATCAGGATCGAGCACTTGGTGGGCACGTTTCATCGCGCCTTCGGTGCCTTCGCGTCCGAGCTGTTCTTCCGCCAGACCGGTGACCACGATAGGCAATTCATGCGGCGGCAAGGCATCGGTGTAATGCAAGACAGACGTGACCGGCAGGTTTTCACAACCGACCGGGCCGTCAATGACAACTTGCAAACCTTTGATGGCGGTGAACACATACACCGCTCCCCAATAGCCGCCTGCTCTGTCGTGGTCTAGAACAAACATCAGCCCATCTCCTCGGCTTTGCGTTTTTTCTGTTTCTTCTCGAACTGGCGACGCACTTCTTTTTTGAAGTCCGGGTGCATGACGGGAACGTTCTCCCACACACCTGCTTCGTCGCCCTGCCCGACCGAGCCGAAAAATGCTTTCATCTCATCGAAGCGGGCCTGGTTGCCCATGGCGGCATTGACCACCTGGATCAATGAACCGGCACCGGCCACGCCCATCAAGGGACGCGCGGAGATGAGGTTGGTGAAATACAAAGACGGGATACACAGTTCTTTGGCGGCTTGCACCACCGGTGTGGTGCCGATGGCGAGTTGCGGTTTGAACTCGTGCATGGCAGCCAGGTCTTGTTCAAGGGACGCGCGGAACTGCACGTGCACGCCTTTGGACTGCAGCCACTCGGCATCGTGTGCATTCCACGGTGTGGCCGGACAGGCGCTGCCCACATAACGCAGGTCTGCGCCGCATTCAATCAGCAAACGCGCGACCAGCAATTCGGAGCCTTCGTAACCGCTCAAGGTGATGCGACCTTGGATTTTTTGCGCAGCCAATACGCCGCGCATGGCACCCAGTGTTTGGTTGCGTGCCGCATCTATCTTGTCTTGCGACACATCACAGGCTTTGCCAATCGCACCCAGCCAATCGTGTGTGCCTTCAATGCCCACAGGTGCGGAGCCGACGATGGGGCGGCCCGCTGCTTGAAATTCGCGCACGCTGGCGGTGTAGAAAGGATGGATGGCAGCGACTGCTTTGCAATCGAGCGCGGCATACAGCTCGCGCCATTCGCGCGTCGGTGCCACGGTGCCAACAGCCAAGTCCATGGGCGCGAGCATTTGCGCAATGATCATCGGGTCGGCAGGGAACATTTCGCCCAGCAAGGTGATAGTGGGTTTGCTGCTGCGACCTTGACGCGGCGCGGCCACGGGACCGGCCATGGCTTCTTGACGTGCGTAATTCAACATGGCACCGGCCAACACGTCTTTGGCTTCTGCGTGCGTGGGCACACCAAAGCCAGGCACATCGATACCGATGATGCGCACGCCGTTGATTTCTTTGGGTAACAACTGCAAGGGCACGCCGCTGGCAGTGGGCACGCACAAATTGATGATGACGATGCAGTCGAGTTTTTCCGGGTCGGCTTGCTCGTACACCGCTTCGCGAATGTCTTCAAACAGCTTGCCGGTGACCAGCGTTTCTGAATTGAAAGGCACATAGCCGACGGTGCGACGTGCGCCGTAGAAATGCGAGGTGAACGTGAGGCCATAAACACAACAGGCCGAGCCACTCAAAATGGTGGCGGTGCGGCGCATGCGCAAACCCACACGCAGTGAACCGAAGGCCGGGCACATGGACTGCGGTTGGTCATGCGGACCCTTGGGATAGTCAGCTGCGTATTTCGCCAACACCTCGCTTTTGCCAGCCTTGGCAGCCGCATCCAACATTTGGTCTTTGCCTGCATGGCAACCCAAGCCGTCTGCATTGGTAGCAGACGGGTTTGGCAATGGCGTGATGGGGATGATGTCGCTCATGGTGGGCTTCAGACTTCGTCGTACACCACTTCGAGCGTGGGTTTGTCGATGACGGTTTTGCCGGTCATGTCAACTTCGGTGGCCGGTGTCATGACAAAGTCGCGACCGGTGACATCGGCGCTGAACAAACCGAGCAACTGGTCTTGTGTTTGCGGCTTGGGACGCTGCGGCGGTGCTTCTGCCACGTTTTTGGCGAGTTCGGCAAACAGTGAGCCCCACTCACCATCGGGCTTGCCGATGATTTCGTAGCTGGCACTTTTGCGGCGAATGTCTTCGTTGGCAGGAATCGCGGCCAGCACGGGAATGCCTGCGTTGGCGGCAAAAGCCTGGGCCTCACCGGTGCCGTCGTCTTTGTTGATGACCATGCCGGCCACGCCCACATTGCCGCCGAGCTTGCGGAAATATTCCACCGCGCTGCACACGTTGTTGGCCACATAGAGGGACTGCAAATCGTTAGAGCCGACGACGATGACTTTTTGGCACATGTCGCGGGCGATGGGCAGACCGAAGCCGCCGCAGACCACGTCGCCCAAAAAGTCGAGCAACACGTAGTCGAAACCCCATTCGTGGAAACCGAGTTTTTCCAAGGTTTCAAAACCGTGGATGATGCCGCGCCCGCCGCAACCGCGACCCACCTCTGGGCCACCGAGTTCCATGGCGAACACGCCGTCACGGATGAAGCACACATCGCCGATCTTGACTTCTTCACCGGCGAGTTTTTTCTTGGACGAGGTTTCAATGATGGTCGGGCAGGCCTTGCCGCCGAACAGCAAGCTGGTGGTGTCGCTCTTGGGGTCGCAACCGATGAGCAGCACTTTTTTGCCTTGCTGCGCCATCATGTAGCTGAGGTTGGCCAGCGTGAAGCTTTTGCCGATGCCGCCTTTGCCGTAAATGGCAATGATCTGGGTTTCCTTGGTGACTTCGCCGGTATGCACTGCGTCTGGCTCTTGGAAAGCCTCTTGGCGCAGGCGATCGACAAACTGGATTGGCTTTTCACTGCTATGGGGTTCGCTCATCAGTTTCTCCATTTACCAACCGTCGATGAAAATGCATCTGTGTCGGTTGTATTTTTAGATTTACATTGACTTGTGTCAACTCTAATTGACGTTTTATCTGTCATATCAGGGTAAATACTTAGTTTTTCTGGCCCAGCAGCAGCCGGGTATGCATGGGCATGGGGTTGCGCACCGGTTCCACCGAGTCAAAACCGGCTTCCAGCATCAAGGCCCGCAATTCCTGCGGGCTGCGCAAGCGCCCGCTTCCCATGGCCAGCAAGTAAAAGTGGAAATACGCGTCTGCCACCGGGGGTTCGCCGGGCGGCTGCGCCATGGGTTCAGCCAACAGCAAGCGTCCGCCGCTGGGCAGCATCTGAAAAATCTTGACCAGCAAGGCTTTGACCACCGCGTCCGGGTGGTCGTGGGCGACCCGCACCAACGTGACCAAATCGGCACCAGCGGGCAAGGCATGGCTGATGAAGCTGCCACCGTGTACCGTGACGCGTTCGGCCACCCCGGCTTTTTGCATGCGCTCTGCTGCCAACGCAGCCACCGGGGGCAAGTCCATCAAATGCAGTTTCAAAGAAGGCTGTTGTTGCGCCAGCGCCAGCACCCAGCCGCCTTTGCCCCCGCCTATGTCCAGCACCTGGCGGTGCGCCGAGAAATCGTAGGAGGCCAGCAATTCTTCAATCACAAAGCGCTGGGATGCCGACATCAATTCGGAATAACGGGCCACTTTTTCAGCTTCCCAGCCCTGCGGGTTGTCGCCGTTCATGTAGGGCCAATAGGCTTGCATATGCGGCTGCATTTCATCCCGCAACAAGGCCAAGGGGTCGCGCATATCGTCAAACAAGACGGCGTTGTGCTCAATCATCAGGCGCAAACCGGGGTCGGCGGCCACGGGCGCACCGAGTGGGCCCAAGCCATAGCCTTGGTTGCCGCGCACTTCCAGCAAGCGCAGTGCCACCGCAGATTGCAGCAAGCGCTGCATGGCGGCGGCATGCATGCGGCAGTGTTGCGCCAGCTGCTCCAGCTTCATGGGTTGTTCGCGCAACAGCTCAAACAGGTTCAGCCTGACGCAGGCCAGCAGCACTTGCGAGTGCACAAAACCCGCCATGACTTCAAACAATTGGGCTGCGCGTCGGCGCGTGACCCAGCGTGTCAGCGGATTGCTGATGGCCCAGCGGTAAAAGCCGGGCGAGGTCATCCATTGGTCCAGCTTGTGGTCGAGTTGCTGCCGCCAGCTCGGTCTGACACGCCCGGTTTCAGGCAAAGACTTGGCTAAATCCAGTGCTTTCATGTGTGCGGTGCTCAGGCGCTGACACGCACAGATACAGGCGCCTTCACTTGGCGGGCAATTATTTCGCAAGCGGAGGGCGGCACCAGGCGCTCGGACTCGCTGAGCACCAGTTTGCGCATGGCTTCACGGCTTTCGCACATAGGCACTGAATCTGCGGCGGTTTGCATCAGGCGGTTGAAATAGTCCAAGGCGCCCACCAGACCGAGGTCGGCGGCGGCGCTGGGTCTGCCGTGGTGCGCGTCCTGACCGGCGGGCTTGCCCAGTTGGTCTGCTTGCATCATCACGTCGCGGATGTCGTCAGCCACTTGGTAGGCTTCGCCCAAGGTGTCACCCAATGTGTGCCAAGGTTCAGGGTCTACGCCAGCGGCCAACGCACCGGCGCAGGTGGCGGCGACAAACAAGGCACCGGTTTTGGCACGTTGGTATTGGCTCAGCTCAACCCGGGATTCGCATTCCCAAGCCTGTCCGGCAACGATGCCGTTGGGTGCGCCCACGCCATCGCTGATGACGCTGAGCAATTGCACGGTGCGCATCGGGTGTTGCCGTCCGCTGCGTGCCAGCATCTGGTAGGCCATGACGATCAATGCATCACCGGTCAGCAAGGCCAGCGGTTCGCCGAATTGTTTGTGTACCGTGACCTGGCCACGGCGGACATCGGCATCGTCAAAACACGGCATGTCGTCGTGCACCAACGAGGCGCAATGCAGCAATTCAATGGCGGCGGCGGCGGCATCGGTCAATTCCGGGTCGTCTTCACCGCAGGCTTTGGCCACAGCCAAACACAGTTGCGGGCGAATGCGGGCACCGCCGGGGAAGACCGCGTGACGCATGGCTTGTATCAGTCGGGGGGGTGCGCTGGCCGCTGCGGCCAAGGAAAAATGCTGCTCCAGCGCAGCTTCTATGCGGTTTATCAAGCTCATGGGACCCCCAACTGGGGTGGCAACCACCGCACCGACAATTCAATGCGACATCCACAAGTGTCAATTTAACATGACACAAGCCTTTGTCAATGGTGTTTATCAGATGCCGCAAGGCCCGGCATCAAAAAAACCGGGCTGGTCGTTGCGCGCACTATATATATAGAGCAGTGATCAATAGCCTATGGGACTGACGGCAAACAACCAGGTATGGCCGCCGAACAACAGGATGGCCCAGGCCGCCACGCCGATCAGCACCACCCGCAAGGTGTTGGGCGTGGGCGCAGGCAATGGACTGTCAATTACCTGCAAGCGGTCGCGCTGTCTGGCGGCACGGAAGTCAAGCACCGACCAGAGCAAAAATGCGCCAAACAAAATGAGATCGGCTTGTTTGCCATTGGCCAGCAAATGCGCCAGCGCCCACACTTTGACTGACAAGACCATGGGGTGGCGCAGTTTGGCTTGGATGGCGTTGTGCGGCACTTGCCCGGCCACCAACAACACCATGGCCGGCAACATCAACAGCGCGGCCACATGGCGCATGGCCACCGGCGGCGACCACAGCATGGGGCTGTCCCAGCGGATTTGGCTAAAGCCGTACACCAGCAACACAAAACCCACCAAGGAAGCCAGGCTGTACATGCCTTTGAACATTTTTTCGCCCAGATGCTCCCGCATGCGGTTGCGCCAGCCTTCGGCAAACACGCGAACGGAATGGCTACCCAGAAACAAAACCAAACCCAATATGAACAATGCCATGTGAATTCCTTAGTTGGTGCCTGACGGCAGAGGAGAAAAACGGTGCAAAAAGATGGGGTCAGTGTTCACGTTGCAGCACCCAATCGGCCAAGGCTTGCAAGGCCCGGGTGTCGGCCAGGCCGCTGTCTTGCAAGGCTTGTTGCGCTTGTGCGGCGAGTGCAGCGGCTTCTTTTCTGGCAGCTTCCAGGCCGAGCAAAGACACATACGTGGGTTTGTCGTTGTCTGCATCTTTACCAGCGGTTTTGCCCAGCACCGCTGTGTCTGCGGTCACATCCAAAATATCGTCTACCACTTGAAACGCCACACCCAGCGCCTGCCCGTAAGCCAGCAATGCGCCCATGGTTTGCGCATTGGCTTGCGCGGCCACCGCGCCCATTTGCACACTGGTCTCCAACAACGCGCCGGTTTTGCAGCGGTGCATCAGACGCAGTTGTTCCAAACTGAGTTGTATGCCGACGCTGGCCAAATCGATGGCCTGACCGCCCGCCATTCCGGCGTGACCGGCTCCGCGTGCCAGCAAACCGCACAAACGGGCTTGCACCTGCGCCGGGATGTGGCTGTTGTCAGGGGTGAGCAATTCAAACGCCAGGGTTTGCAAAGCATCACCGGCCAACAGCGCAGCGGCTTCGCCAAATTGCACATGAACGGTGGGTTTGCCGCGTCTGAGCACATCGTTGTCCATGCAAGGCATGTCGTCATGCACAAGTGAATAAGCGTGTATCAGTTCGATGGCGCAAGCAGCCCGCATACCGGCCTCGTCCATCCAGTCCGCAGCTTGGTCACCTGCACAAGCTTTCAGACTGGCCAACACCAGCAGCGGGCGTAAGCGCTTGCCCCCGTCCAATACCGCGTAGCGCATGGCTTGACCCAAATCTGCCGGGGCATGTGGCGGCACCCAATCACTGAGTGCTTGCTCGACCGCGGCCAGTTGCTGTCGGCTCCAGGTGGGCATGTCAAAGCTGCTCATTCGGCGCTGCCTGTCCAGTTTTTCAGGCTACCCGCTTCCAGCACCTGAATTTGGGCTTCCACGGCTTGCAAACGCGAGCGGCAGTGTTCCAGTAAAAACGCGCCACGCTGGTAGGACTGCAACATATCGGCCAAAGGCATTTGGCCGGACTCCATGCGCGACACCAATTGCTCCAACTCCTGTAGCGCCGCCTCGTAACTGGCGGGTTGCGCTTGATCTTCAAGCGGTGGGGCAGCGTTTTTGGCGGCTTTGCTCATGTGGATTCCATCAGAAGTTGCGCAGATTGTAGGGGGGTGTCCCGGCGCGGCTACAATCCGCTTCCGCCTGGCCCCGCGCCAGTTTTTTGTTTTCTCTCCCTGTGGGGAGTCTTTAGGTCAGGACGTCGTATGTCTGATTTAAGTCTTCAACTGCAGCAGGCCAGCGGCCAACTCCCAGTTACAAGCTATTTTGACGAAGCGCTGTACCAGCGCGAAATGCAAACATTGTTCAACCGTGGTCCGCGCTATATCGGCCACGCTTTGTCCGTGCCGGAGGTGGGCGACTATTTCGCCTTGCCCCAAGAAAACGAGGGCCGTGCGTTGGTTCGCACCCCGCAAGGCATACAACTGATCTCCAATGTGTGCAGACACCGCCAAGCGGTGATGCTCAAAGGCCGTGGCAATTTGAACGACCCGGCCAAGGCCATGGGCGGCAACGTGGTCTGCCCCTTGCACCGCTGGACCTACGCCGGCGACGGCCAGTTGCTGGGCGCACCGCATTTCCAACAAGACCCCTGTCTGAACCTGCAAAACTACCCGCTGCAAGAGTGGAACGGCATGCTGTTTGAAGCCAATGGCCGCGACATCGCCAAAGACATGGAAAAACTCGGCCCGCGCAGTCAACTGGATTTTTCCGGTTATGCGCTGGACCACGTGGAAATGCACGAGTGCAACTACAACTGGAAAACCTTTATCGAGGTGTATCTGGAGGACTACCACGTCGGCCCGTTCCACCCGGGCTTGGGTAACTTTGTCACCTGCGACGATTTGCAATGGCAAATGGAAGAGCATTTCTCGGTGCAAACCGTGGGCGTGGCCAACCGCCTAGGCAAAGCTGGCAGCCCGATTTATGAACGCTGGCACCAGGCGGTGTTGAACTACGCCGCAGGCGAACCGCCCAAACACGGTGCCATCTGGCTGACCTATTACCCGCACATCATGGTTGAGTGGTACCCGCATGTGCTGACCGTGTCCACCTTGCACCCCATGGGCGTGGGCAAAACCATGAACATCGTCGAATTCTTTTACCCCGAAGAAATCGTCGCTTTCGAGCGTGACTTTGTGCAAGCACAACGCGCTGCTTACATGGAAACCTGTATCGAAGACGATGAAATCGCCGAACGCATGGACCAAGGTCGGTTGGCCTTGATGCAGCGCGGCGACAACCAGTTCGGCCCCTACCAAAGCCCGATGGAAGACGGCATGCAGCACTTCCATGAGTGGTACCACCGGCAAATGGCGCAAGGCAGCTGATGCAAGCTTTGTGGATGCTGTTGGCCGCCGTGTTTTTGGCCAGCATGGGCGTATGCGTCAAGTTTGCTTCTTTGTATTTCCAAGCCAGTGAGCTGGTGTTTTTCAGAGGCATCATCAGTCTGGTGATGATGGCTTTGTATGCCCGCGTGGCGAATATCCCGCTGCGCACGCCCGTGCCCCTGATGCATTTCTGGCGCAATATCGTCGGCGTGGTCTCGCTGGGCATGTGGTTTTATGCGATAGGCAAATTGCCACTGGCCACCGCCATGACCTTGAACTACATGAGCAGCGTGTGGATTGCTGCATTTTTGGTCGGTGGCACTTTGATGGGAACACTCAACGGCACGGCCCACGATGCCCGCCAACAAGGCCCGCTGGTGCTGGCCGTATTGAGCGGCTTTGCCGGTGTCGTCATGTTGCTGCGTCCCACCATTGAGCAAGACCAGGTGTTTGCCGGTCTCATCGGTTTGATGTCCGGCTTGATCGCCGCGTTTGCCTATATGCATGTGATGGCCTTGGGCCGCAGCGGCGAACCGGTGGCCCGCATTGTGTTTTATTTCGCTGTGGGCACCACCGTCGCCGGACTGCTGGGCATGGCGGTCACCGGCGTGTCTGTCTGGGACTGGTCGCACGCCGTGTGGTTGTTGCCCATCGGCATCCTGGCTTCACTGGGACAAATGTGCCTGACCCGCGCTTATTCGCGCGGCTCCACGCTGGTGGTGGCCAACCTGCAATACTCCGGCATAGTGTTTGCCGCTTTGTACGGACTGGTTTTATTCGACGAGCAATTGCCGCTGATCAGTTGGATGGGCATGTGGCTCATCATTGCCAGCGGCATACTGTCAACCGTGCTGCGCACCCGCACGGCCCCGGATTCACCCGCTGAGGAGCACTGAGCATGTACACCACTTTGATATCTGCTGCTGACTTAAATAAGCTGGGCGACGCAGTTCGCGTCTTCGATTGCAGCGCCGATCTGGCCAAGCCCGAAGCCGGTCGTCAGCAGTTTGAAGAGCAACACATTGCCGGTGCGCTGTTCGCTGACATCAACACCGATTTATCTACCCACGACAAAGCACTGGCCATCAATGGCGGTCGCCACCCGCTGCCATCGCGCGAACAGTTTGCGTCCTGGCTGTCAGCCCATGGCGTGTCCAACCACACCCAAGTGGTGGTCTATGACCGGCAAGGCATGAACTACTGTGGCCGTTTATGGTGGATGCTGAAATGGTGCGGCCATGAAGCCGTGGCGGTGTTGGACGGCGGTCTGCAAGCCTGGGTGGCACAAGGTGGTGCGGTGCAATCCGGTGCGGCCAAACCGCCTGCGCCAGCGCAGTTCGTGTTGGGCGAACCACTCGCCGTGTTGAAGCTCACCACCGATGTTGCTGACAATCTGGGCAAACCATCGCAAACCATTGTGGATGCCCGCGCACCTGCGCGTTACAAAGGTGAAACCGAACCGTTTGACCCGGTGGCCGGACACATACCCGGCGCTTTGAACCGACCATTCAACACCAACATCGGCGCTGATGGTTTGATGAAACCTGCGGAGGTGTTGCGCAATGAATTTGTTGCACTGCTCAGCGCCCAAGACCCGCAGCATGTGGTCCATCACTGCGGCAGCGGCATCAGCGCCATTCCGAATATTCTTGCGATGGAAGTCGCCGGTTTAGGCCGCACGGCTTTGTATGCAGGCAGTTGGAGCGAGTGGTGCAACACACCCGGCCTGCCCTGCGCTAAAGCTTGATGCCATCCGCCATGAACATATGTCAGCACAGCAAATCTGAGTTAAGCGAGCAATTGAAGACCCATCATTTGTCCAGACTGGGTGTGTGGCTGGCGCAAGCCCTGTGTCTGCTGTGCATATGCGGCTCTGCCCTGGCACACCAGACCGGCAACAGTTACCTGACGGTCAGTGAAGCAGACGGGCGCTTGCAGCTTGAAATCGATTTCATCGTGCGTGACCTGGGCAACCTGTTGCAAACCCCGGGTCAGCCTAACGATCCGCCGCCCCCGCCCGACAAATTGCAGTCTTTGCAACAGCCCATCACCACCGCAATTCAAAAATCACTGTCCATCTCTGTAGATGAAGCGCCTGTGCCTTTGGAGTTTGTGTCGCAGTCAGTGGTGCTGCATAACGACGGCTTGTATGTGCGGCAACGTTTCAGCGGCAGCTCACTGCCCGTAGATACCAAATTCCTGGTGGTGCGTTACGAATTCTTCGCTCAAAACGACCAACTGGGTCGCGCTTTTTTCAAACTGGTGATGCGCCAGGATGAGTTGTCTTCGGTGTTTGACCAGACCAACGCCATTCAACGTTTTGCTTTGGGCGAGAACAAACGCTGGTCGACCATGGGTTTATTCACCCAAGAAGGTGCCAAACACATTTGGGAAGGTGTGGACCATCTGCTGTTTTTGTTGACCCTGCTGTTGCCGGGCTTGATGCTGACGATTCGCCAGCCCGATGCCACTGGCCAATTGCAGCCCACCAACCGCGCGGCTGAAAAATTTGCGCTCAAAGTCGTCACCGCTTTCACGCTGGCGCATTCCATCACGCTGGCTTTGTCAGTGTTCGGCTGGGTCAGTCTGCCGGACAAATTGATTGAATCCTTGATTGCTTTGTCCATCATGGTCACGGCGCTGCTCAATTTGCAAAAGCGTTTTCACATCAGCCATTGGAAGCTGGCATTTTTATTTGGACTGATTCACGGCATGGGGTTTGCCAACGGCTTGAAAGAGCTCGGCCTGTCTTCCAGTTATTTTCTGGAAACCCTGTTCGCGTTCAACCTCGGTGTCGAACTCGGCCAACTGTCAGCCGTGCTGTTGGTTGCAGTGCCGGTGTTGTTGCTGGCAAGACAAGCGCATACCAAGCAACGCGTTTTGACATACGGCTCAATTGGCGTATTGCTGACTTCTGTGGTGTGGCTGGTTCAACGCTTGATGGCGTGATCAGTGTTGATGCATCAATTGCGTGGCCAAGGTCACCAGCGCAATGCCGCACAACAGCCACAACACCTGCATAGCGGTGGCGCTGGCAGACAAGCGTTTTTGTAACTGCGGAATCAAGTCGGCCAAGGCCACATAGACATAACTGCTGCTGGCGATCACCAGCATGAATGGCAGCCAGGCCTCATGGCCATCGATCAGAAAAAAGCCGAGTAAGCCGCCGACCACGGTGACACCACCGGCCAAGCACAGCTTGAACAAAGCCGCACGCCCCTGACCGAAACCGCGTTGCAGCACCGCCAGGTCTCCCATGTGGTGCGGTATTTCGTGGGCCAGCACAGCAACCGATGCGGCAACTCCCAAACTGATATTGGTCATGAACGCAGCGGCGACCAAAATGCCGTCGCCAAACGCATGCACACTGTCACCAGCCAACACCGCCCAGCTGCCGGTGAACCCGAGAGGCGCATGCGCATGTCCATGCTCGTGTTCGTGGTGATGTTCATGGTCGTGATAATGGTGGTCTTCACCGTGTTCATGGCCGTGGTGCCACAACTCGGCTTTGTCCAGTAAAAAGAAAAACACCAGCCCGCCCAGCAAGGTCATGAACAGTATTTGTGGCGTGATGTCTGATTCAAACGCCTCGGGCAGCAAATGCATAAAAGCCGTTGCCAGCAAGGCCCCCGCCGCGAGACTGAGCAAATGCTGTGTGAAGCGAGCCAACAAAGCGCGGGCCAGCAATGCCGCCAGCAACACACTGCCCACACCGGCACCCAGGGTGCCTGCCACGATCGCCATCAATGTCATGCTTGTGTTCATCGCTTTGAAAGCCGGGAATTATGCGCCGCTGTGAGCTGGCTCAATGCGCCTCATCCCAGTTGTTGCCCACACCTACCTCGGCCAGCAAGGGCACTTTGAGCGCGGCCACACCGGCCATCAAACGGGGGATCTCGGTTCGGACCCAATCGACTTCCGCATCCGGCACTTCAAACACCAGTTCATCATGCACTTGCATGATCATGCGCGTGCCCTTGTGCTCAGCGTCCAGCACCTGCTGCACTTTGACCATGCTGAGCTTGATCAAATCAGCGGCTGTGCCTTGCATGGGTGCGTTGATCGCCGCACGTTCAGCACCAGCGCGTCTGGGGCCGTTGGGTGAATTGATCTCGGGCAAATACAAGCGCCGACCAAACACAGTTTCTACATAGCCTTGCGCTTTGGCCTGCGCCCGCGTGTCGTCCATGTAGCGCTTCACGCCGGCAAAGCGCAGGAAATAACGCTCGATGTAATTTTTCGCGGCGGTGTTGTCTATGCCCAAAGCCTTGGCCAGACCGAAGGCGCTCATGCCGTAAATCAAACCGAAGTTGATCACCTTGGCATAGCGGCGCTGTTCGCTGCTGACCGTGTCCGGCGTGAGACCGAACACCTCGGCCGCCGTCGCCTTGTGCACATCCAGCCCGTCATGAAACGCTTTCAACAAAGCCGGGTCACCGCTGATGTGCGCCATGATGCGCAACTCGATCTGGCTGTAATCGGCGCTGGCAATCACATGGCCGTGCGGCGCAACAAAAGCCTCACGCACTTTGCGGCCTTCGGCTGTGCGGATGGGAATGTTTTGCAAATTCGGGTCGTTGCTGGACAACCTGCCGGTCACCGCCACGGCTTGCGCATAGTGCGTATGCACCCGTCCTGTCAGCGGCTGCGCCAATTGCGCCAGCTTGTCTGTGTAAGTGCCTTTGAGTTTGGACAGCGAGCGGTGCTCCAAAATTTTCTTGGGCAGCGGATAGTCTTCGGCCAGCTTCTCCAACACTTCTTCATCGGTACTGCGCGCGCCAGTAGCAGTTTTTTTCACCACCGGCAAACCCAGTTTGTCAAAAAATATTTCACCGAGTTGTTTGGGTGAGGCCAGGTTAAACGGCTGCCCGGCAATCTCATACGCGTCTTGCTCCAACTGCATGATGCGCATGCCTAAGGCGTGGCTTTGCGTGGCCAAGGTCGGCGCGTCAATCAAGACGCCGTTGCGCTCAATGCGGTAGAGCGCTTCGCTGCTTTGTATTTCCAACTGGTAAACGAAATTCAGCTTCTCATCCGCTTGCAACAACGGCCACAAACGCTGGTGCACCGCCAGGGTGAAATCCGCGTCTTCGCAGGCGTAATGGGAGGCACGCGAGACCTCCACTTGGGCGAATGAAATCTGGTGTGCGCCCTTGCCGCACAAGTCTTCATACGACAAACCTTTGCGGCCCAAATGCCTGTCAGCCAAGCTCTCCAAACCGTGCGGCTTGTGCACTTCCAGTACATAGCTTTGCAACATGGTGTCGTGCACAAAACCCTGCACCTCAATGCCGTGGTTGGCAAACACATGGCGGTCGTATTTCACATGCTGACCCAGTTTGTGTTTGCTGCCGTCTTGCAACCAAGGCTTGAGTTTGTTCAACACCTCTTGCAAGGGCAATTGCGCGGGCGCGTCAGCGGCGTTGTGCGCCAGCGGTATGTATGCCGCCTCACCCGGTGCAACGCATATGCTGATGCCCACGAGTTGCGCTTGCATTTCCACCAGTGAGGTGGTTTCGGTATCCAGCGCCACCAGTTCGGCTTGTTCTATTTTTGTCAGCCACGCATCAAAACTGTCCCAATCCAGCACCGTGTCGTATTTCAACTCCACCAATACCTCGGGCGCAGGCGTATCAAACAAGACACCAACCTCGCCGACACCACCGCCCTGGTGAGCGCTGCTTTTGCCCGCAGGTGCATCTGAGGACAAGGCACTGACCAAACCTTTGAAACCGTATTGCTTGTAAAAGTCCAACAGCCCGGCCTCATCTGCGGCTTGCACCAACACACCGTCCAGCGACGGCCAGCCGTTGACATACGCGCTCAGATCGCAATCGGTTTTCATGGTCACCAATTGCCGCCCGGTGGCCAACCAGTCCCGCGCCTGGCGCAGGTTTTCTCCGGCCACGCCTTTGATCTCATCGGCCCGCGCCATCAATGCATCCAAAGAACCGTATTCGGCCAGCCACTTAGCCGCTGTTTTAGGGCCGACCTTGGGCACGCCGGGCACGTTGTCCACGGTGTCACCGACCAGGGTTTGGAAATCGATCATCAATGACGGCGGCACGCCAAATTCTTCGGTGACACCAGCCACATCGCGCTTTTTACCGTTCATGGTGTCGATGATGGTGATGCGCTCGTTCACCAACTGGCTCAAGTCTTTGTCGCCGCTGGAGACGATGACATTCAAGCCCTGGGCAGCCGCCACATGCGCCAGCGTGGCGATGACATCGTCGGCTTCGACACCGGGCACATCCAGCAATGGCCAACCCATGAGCCGCACCAGCCGGTGTATGGGCTCGATTTGGCTGCGCAAATCGTCGGGCATGGGCGAGCGCGTGGCCTTGTAGTCGGGGTAAATCTCGTCGCGGAAGGTCGGGCCTTTGGCATCAAACACGCAGACCGCGTGGGCGGTGGGCCAGTCTTTGCGCAAACTTTGCAACATATTGACCATGCCGCGTATGGCACCGGTGGCCTGGCTGTTCGGGTCGTTGCGATCGGCGCGCAAATCGGGCATGGCATGAAAAGCGCGGTACAGGTAGCTGGAGCCGTCGACCAGCAGTAAAGTGGGTGTGTCTTGCATAACAGCGATTGTGCCTACAATCGGCGCATCTTTTAGCTTGAGCTGTTCGCATTCCGTCCATGGCCGTTTTCACTGAAGTTTCCGAGCAGCAAGCCACTGAATTGTTGAGCCAGTTGTCGATTGGCGGATTCGTCAGTCTGCAAGGCATCAGCAGCGGCATAGAAAACACCAACTATTTTCTGACCACCGACCAAGGCGAGTACGTTTTAACGGTGTTCGAACGCTTAAGCCATGCGCAACTGCCGTTTTACCTCTACCTGATGAAGCATTTGGCGATGCGCGGCATTCCAGTGCCGGACCCGCAGTCCAACCAACACGGCGATATTTTGCTCAGCTTGCAAGACAAACCAGCGGCGGTGGTGAACCGCTTGAACGGCGAATCGCAATTGCAGCCCGGGGTGGTGCATTGCGCGGCCATGGGCAGCACACTGGCGCAAATGCATCTGGCCGCACGCGACTTTGATCGCCAGCAACCCAATTTGCGCGGCCTCGCCTGGTGGAACGACACCGTGCCGCAAATCCTGCCCTTTTTATCCGCCTCGCAATCGCAATTGCTCAGCCACGAACTCGCCTACCAAAACCACCTCAGCACCCAGTCAATCTACGCCGCGTTGCCCGGCGGCCCGGTGCATGCGGATGCGTTTCGCAACAACGTGATGTTTGACGGCGATGCACTCAGCGGTGTGTTCGATTTTTATTTCGCCGGTTGCGACCATTGGTTGTTTGACTTGGGCGTGTGCATCAACGACTGGTGCATTGATCTGACCACCGGACACATGGACGCACCCAGACTGGCTGCGATGTTGCAAGCCTATGAAGCGGCGCGGCCATTAACAGCCGCCGAACGCGCATTGTTCAACCCCATGTTGCGTGCAGCGGCTTTGCGCTTTTGGATTTCCCGTCTGTGGGATTTCCATTTGCCGCGCGAAGCCAGCATGCTTCAACCCCACGACCCGGCGCACTTTGAACGGGTTTTGCTGCAAAGGCTGTATGCCCCTGTCACACTCTGAGCCATGAAACTCAACGTCGTCAAAGCCAGCACCGGTTCCGCCTGGGTGCGACAAGGCATTCGCACTTTCTGGCGTCAACCCTTGGCACTCAGTGGTTTGTTTTTGCTGTTCATGGCACTGGCCTCATTGACTTCCATGTTGTCATACGGCGGCACTTTTCTTGGCCTGATGTTCATCCCCGCTGCCTCACTGGGACTGATGGCCGCCGCGCGTGAAGCCGATCTGGGTCGCTTTCCCATGCCGTCCATGCTCATCATTGCGTTCAAGCAATCGGCGGCGCAAAGCAAGATCATGGTGTTGATGGGTTTCTTGTATGGCTTGCTGTTTTGCTTTGTGCTGGTCATGTCCTCGTTTTTTGACAATGGCGAATTCGCGCGTATTTACATGGCCGGTGGCGGCATGGGCGAAGACCATTTGCTGAACGAGCATTTTCAAACCGCCGCTGTGTTCACCCTGCTGATGTATTTGCCTTTGTCCAGTTTGTTTTGGCATGCGCCTGCTTTGGTGCACTGGCATGCACAACCCCTGGCGAAAAGCATCTTCTTCAGCTTCATGGCCTGCTGGGCCAACTGGCGTGCGTTCGCGGTGTTTGCGCTGACATGGAGCGCTATTTTTCTGACCACCAGCGTCTTGCTCAGCCTGATCAGCATGTTGCTGGAAGACGGTCAGATTTCCATGATGCTGATGCTGCCCGCCATGCTGATGCTGGCCACCATGTTCTTCACCTCCAGTTATTACAGCTTTCGCGATTGCTTTATCAGCGAACCGGTGCTGGCCTGAGGCTTTATACCGGTGTGAGTTTGGCCACTGACAAGGCCAGCCATTTCACACCGTGGCGGTTGAATTTCACCTGCGCCCGCGCATCTTCACCAACACC
Organism: Comamonadaceae bacterium; assembly: GCA_947508145.1. Lineage (GTDB taxonomy): Bacteria > Pseudomonadota > Gammaproteobacteria > Burkholderiales > Burkholderiaceae_C > Limnohabitans. Next base: position 3,803 of record CANNRV010000006.1, on the reverse strand, counting down.
TTCCATAGACACCACCGTGCCTTCGCCGAACTTGGTGTGAAACACCTGCAAGCCACTGCGCACCCAGGCATTCGGGCCGCTGGTCGTGGCCGGGTTGGCACGCTGTGGAATGGATGGTGGTGTGGGCGTGTAAAAACCGGCCCTGCCTGCATCGCTGTTGCCAAAGCCTGAGGGTCTGTTGCCCCACATCTGAGGTGCTTGCAAACCGGTTTTCGGTGTCAGCCATTTCAGCGTGTGCTCTGGCATCTCATCAAAGAACCGGCTTTTGATGTTGTAGCGTGTCTGGCCGTGCAACATGCGGGTTTGCGAATGGCTCAGGTACAAACGCTTTCTGGCGCGGGTGATGGCCACATACATCAAGCGGCGCTCTTCTTCCAGTCCTTCGAAATCGCTCATTGCGTTTTCATGCGGAAACAAACCTTCTTCCAAACCGGTGATAAACACGCAATCAAACTCCAGACCTTTGGCCGCGTGCACCGTCATCAACTGCACCGCGTCTTGTCCGGCTTGCGCCTGGTTGTCACCGGCTTCCAAAGCCGCGTGACTGAGAAACGCCGCCAAAGGCGACAGGGTTTCGCCGGTGTCGGCATCGGACTGCGAATCTGTGCCGTTGGCTTTGGCTTGTGCCGCTGCGAAATCGGCCTGGCTTTGCAAAGCCTCGTCCACAGGCAAAGCCACTGCGTCTTTGCCAAAACCTTCTTGCGTGACAAAACTCTCTGCCGCGTTGACCAATTCCTGCAAGTTTTCAATCCGGTCAGCGCCTTCGCGCTCGGTTTGGTAGTGCTCAATCAACTGGCTGTGGTCCAACACCAGTTCAATGATTTGCCGCAGCGTCTGGCCATGGGTTTGTTCGCGCAGCACATCGAGCTTGGCGACAAACGCAGAAATATTCGCACCCGCTTTGCCGCCAATGCTGCCGACCGCGTCATGCAAGGCGCAACCGCTGGCGCGTGCGGCATCTTGCAATTGTTCGATGCTGCGCGCGCCTATGCCGCGCGGCGGGAAATTCACCACCCGCATGAAACTGGTGTCGTCGCGCGGGTTCTCCAGCAAACGCAAATAGGCCAGCGCATGTTTGATTTCAGCCCGCTCGAAAAAGCGCAAACCGCCATACACGCGGTAAGGCATGGCCGCGTTGAACAAAGCGGTTTCAATCACCCGGCTTTGTGCATTGCTGCGGTAAAGAATCGCCACTTCGCTGCGGGCTGACACGCCTTTGTTGCCGTCACCGTCACGCCCGTCGCGCAACAGTTGCTTGATCTCTTCAACAATCCAATTTGCTTCAGCCAAATCACCGGGTGACTCCATCACCCGAACCGGCTCGCCCGCGCCTTGCGTGGTGTGCAGGTTTTTGCCCAAGCGGGTTTTGTTGTGTTTGATCAGCTCGTTGGCTGTGTCCAAAATGTGACTGTGGCTGCGGTAGTTTTGCTCCAGCTTGATTTGGTGCTGCACCTCAAATTCACGCACAAAATCCGCCATATTGCCCACGCGTGCGCCGCGAAACGCGTAAATACTTTGGTCATCGTCGCCGACCGCCAGCACCGCGCTGTGCGCACCGCTTAACAATTTGATCCAAGCGTATTGCAGTTTGTTGGTGTCTTGAAACTCGTCAATCAATATGTGCGTGAAGCGAAGACGGTAGTGCTCACGCAAAGGCTCGTTGTCGCGCAATAACTCGTAACTTCGCAACATCAACTCACCAAAGTCCACCACGCCTTCGCGCTGGCACTGGTCTTCATACAACTGGTACAGCTCGACTTTTTGACGGGTTTCCGGGTCGCGCACCACCACGTCTTTGGGACGCAGTCCTTCTTCTTTGCAACCGGCGATAAACCATTGCACCTGCTTGGGCGGAAAGCGTTCATCGTCGATATTGAATTGCTTGAGCAAGCGCTTGACTGCTGACAACTGGTCTTGCGTGTCCAAAATTTGAAACGACTGCGGCAAGTTAGCCAGTTTCCAATGCGCCCGCAAAAACCGGTTGCACAAACCGTGGAACGTGCCAATCCACATGCCGCGCACATTCACCGGCAGCATGGCGCTCAAACGCGTCAGCATTTCTTTGGCGGCCTTGTTGGTGAAAGTCACCGCCATCAAACCACCGGGCGCGACCTGGCGGGTTTGCAGCAACCAGGCGATGCGCGTGGTCAACACCCGCGTCTTGCCCGATCCGGCACCGGCCAATATCAGCGCGTGCTGACCCGGTAAGGTGACGGCGGCTTGTTGTTCGGGGTTGAGGCCTTGTAACAAAGGAGAGGAGAAATCGGGGGACAGGCCAGTGAGCATGTGGCGATTGTAGGCAGTCAAGTCGGGGCATCAAAGTGCGTAGAATCAATCACCGGGCCCAAGTTTCTTGTGTCCGGTTTTTTATGACCGGCCAAGCCAAGCGCTCTCCTTTTGTTTTTTATCTTTGGAGCCTGGTTCATGGAAATTTTTGATTACGACAACATACTTTTGCTGCCTCGCAAATGCCGCGTGCAAAGCCGGGCCGAATGCGATACCGGTGTCACCTTAGGCAAACACACTTTCCGTCTGCCGGTGGTTCCCGCGAATATGAAAACCGTGGTGAATGAAAGCATTTGCGAATGGCTGGCGACCAACGGCTACTTTTATGTGATGCACCGGTTTGATCTGGACAACGTCAAGTTTGTTCGCGATTGCCAGAAAAAAGGCATGTACGCCTCGGTGTCGCTGGGTGTCAAGCAAGCCGATTACGACACCGTCGCCGCGTGGCGTGCCGAAGGTCTTTGTCCCGACTACATCACCATCGATATCGCGCATGGCCACTCCGACAACGTGCAACGCATGATCACGCATTTGAAAGAGCATTTGCCAGATACCTTCATCATCGCTGGCAATGTGGGCACGCCTGAAGCCGTGATTGATCTGGAAACCTGGGGCGCGGATGCGACCAAAGTTGGCATCGGTCCGGGCAAGGTCTGCATCACCAAACTCAAAACCGGCTTTGGCACCGGCGGCTGGCAACTGTCTGCGTTGAAATGGTGCGCCCGCGTGGCGACCAAACCCATCATTGCCGATGGCGGCATTCGAGAACACGGCGACATCGCCAAAAGCATTCGTTTCGGCGCATCCATGGTGATGATCGGCTCCATGCTGGCCGGTCATGAAGAATCGCCCGGCCAAACGGTGGAAGTGGATGGCCGTTTGTTCAAGGAATACTACGGCTCGGCCTCTGACTTCAACAAAGGCGAATACAAACACGTGGAAGGCAAACGCATTCTGGAACCCATCAAAGGGCAGTTGAAAGACACCTTACGCGAAATGCAGGAAGACTTGCAAAGCTCGATCTCCTATGCAGGCGGCACCCGTTTGATGGACATTCGCAAAGTGAACTATGTCATTTTGGGCGGCGCGAATGACGGCGAGCATTTGTTGATGTAATGGGTTTGCGTTTCCCACTTCACAGGAGTAAGCGGTTATGAACACAACTTTGATACGCAATGGTCGGGTGATCACCGCCAGCGATGACTATATCGCCGATGTGTTGTTGAAGGACGGCATTGTTCACACCATCGGTCAACACCTCGAAGTGGGTGAGGATGTGCATGTGGTGGATGCCACCGGCTTGTATGTGTTGCCCGGCGGTGTCGACACCCATGTGCACATGGAAAACGTGGTCGGCCCCACCATGACCTGCGACACCTTTGCCAGTGGCACCAAAGCCGCAGCTTTCGGCGGCACCACCACCGTGGTCGACTTTGCATTGCAAACCCCAGAGGACTCACCGCTGGGTGCCATTGCCCGCGCACAACGCAGCGCCGAATCACAGGTGAACATCGACT
>CANNRV010000005.1 GCA_947508145.1 Comamonadaceae bacterium | reverse complement strand
TCAGGTACAGGGCCTGCGGTGGTGTGTGTCCATGGTTTGGGTGGAACGTCCAACACCTGGTCTGCCATGCACGCGGCATTTGCCGGATATCGACTCATTCGCGTAGACCTGCCCGGTTGCGGCCGTTCCGTCGGGGATACGTCCCATATCCAAGTGCAAGACATGGTGGCGTGTCTGCAAACAATTTGCAAAACATTGTCAATACAAAGCGCCCAATGGATGGGCCATTCCCTAGGGACCATCGTGTGTCAGCACCTGGCTTTAAGCAGCCCGGCGCTGGTGAAAAGCCTGTTGTTATTCGGGCCTTTGGTGGCACCTACAGACCCTGCGCGTGAAGCCTTGCGGCAACGCGCAGACAAAGTGCGACAAGGTGGCTTGGCCGGTTTGCAGGAAGTGACAGATGCCTTGCTGACAACGGCGCTCAGCGCCCACACCAAAGATCACAACCCTGGGGTAGTTGCTTTTGTGCGGGAATGTTTGATGCGTCAATCGCCTGAGTCTTACGCTGACTATTGCCTGGCTTTGGCGCAGGTGAGGGCCGCTGATATTGAGCATATTGATGTGCCTACTTTGCTTGTCACTGGAGACGCGGACTTGGTCGCTTCACCAGCTGCTGTTCAAGCCATGGCCAGGCGCATGCCCAAAGCGCACAGCCAAGTGCTGCATCGATGCGGCCATTGGACACCGGTGGAAAAACCGCATGAATGCATCCGTGAGACACGTCAATTTTTAAAGCGATATGCCTGAGGGTCGCCACATGAACCAAGTCTTGTTTACCAATGTCAATGTGTTTGATGCCAGTGGCGACATGCCGTTTGCCGGGGAAGTGCTGGTGGAGGGCAACAAGATTGTGCGTGTCACAAGGGCTGTCAATGGCATGCGCCATATGGCTGTTGCCGGACAGACCGTTATTGATGGTGCGGGTTGTTTTCTCATGCCCGGCATGGTGGAAGCCCATACCCATTTTTCATGGAATGACCAGCCCAGCTTAGACGCCATCCAACGCATGCCGCCAGAAGAGCACATCTTGTGGTGCGCACAAGTGGCCAAACACTATTTGGATATGGGTTGGACCAGTTGTGTGGGGGCCGCCGCCGCCAAGCCACGGCTGGATGTCGTTATTCGAAATGCCATCAACGACGGCACCATCATCGGGCCACGTTACACCGCACCCAGTCAGGAAATCACCGTGCCGGGCGGACTGGGCGACAGCACACAGCCGCATTTGCCCCAGTCTGAATTTGCATTCGGTGCCGTGGTCAGCGGCAGCGATGAAATGCGTCGCTGCGTACGCATGTTTTGCAAATACGGTGTGGACACATTAAAAATCAATTTGTCCGGTGAATCCATCACCGGTATGTCCAGTGAGCAAAGCCAATTCACTGAAGAAGAAATCACCACCTGTGTGCAAGAGGCTAAGAGTTGGGGCAAATGGGTGGCAGCCCATGCGCGCTCCACCTGGTCTGTGAAACAGTGCGTGAAGCAGGGCATTCAAGTTATCTACCACGCCAGTTTTCTGGACAACGAAGCCATAGACCTGTTGGATCAACACCGGCAGTCGCACTTTATTGCACCCGGTTTGGCCTGGTTAATCAACACTTGCCACAACGCCAGTGAATATGGCTTGACCAAAGATGTCGTTCAAAAAATGGGTTATTTCAAAGAGCTGGATGCTGCCATTGAGTCCATGCGTGCATTGCACAAACGCGGTGTGCGCATCATGCCCGGCGGAGACTACGGCTTTGCCTGGACACCGCACGGCACCAACGCCAAAGACTTGGAATATTTCGTCAAACACATTGGCATGTCCAATCTTGAAGCCTTGTTAAGTGCCACCGCCTGGGGCGCACCCATGATGCGAAGTGCAGAACCTTTAGGACAGATTCGCGAAGGTTATCTGGCGGATATGTTGTTGATTGATGGCGACCCGCTGACAGACATCACGGTGTTGCAAGACAAGTCACGCATCTTGGCTGTCATGAAAGACGGGAAATTCCATCGTGAACCGCCTTCTGTGTCGCAGCGTGGTTCGCAGCCGGGCCGTTTTGCTGTTCCAACGCGCTGGGCCGCTTGATCAAGGGGTAAGTCATGGGTTCCACTCTGTTTTCCAACGTAAGAATCATTGATGGCAGCGGTGCTGCGCCCTTTGCTGGCAGTGTGCTGGTGGAGGGCAACCGCATCAAACACATCAGCCGTTCGACCTCACCGATATCAGCCGGTGATGCGCTGCAGATTGATGCCGCAGGTGCCACCTTGATGCCGGGCATGTGCGAGGCACATACGCATTTCTCGTGGAACAACGCAGCCAATCTGGCCGGCATACAAACCATGCCGCTTGAAGAGCATGTGCTGTGGAGCGCCAAAGTCGCCAAAATTTATTTAGAGGCTGGTTGGACTTCCTGTGTTGGCGCTGCATGCGCCAAACCCCGCTTGGATGTGGTGATTCGCAATGCGATTAACAGCGGCCAAATACCGGGCCCGCGTTATCTGGCGGCCAGCCAGGAAATCACAGTACCGGGTGCCTTGGGTGACGAAACACTGCCGCATCTGCCGTTTCCGGAATTCAGCTTCGGCGCCAATGTCAATGGCGCGGAAGACATGCGAAAAACCGTTCGCATGTTTTTGAAATACGGCGTCGATTGCATCAAGCTGAATTTATCCGGCGATAACTTCACGCCTGATTCACCCGCAGAAACCCATTGGATGACTGACGCAGAGGTGGCTGCTGCCATGGAAGAGGTCAAGATGCGCGGCAAACGCGGCACCGCGCACGCACGCTCCGGCCCATCTGTACAACAAGCGCTCAAGCATGGCATTGAAATCATTTACCACGCCAGCTTTTGCGATGAAAAAACTTTGGACATGCTGGAGGCAGCCAAAGACAAAGTCTATGTGGTGCCGGGCATAGGCATTATTCATGCGCTCTTGAATGAAGCCGAGGCCTATGGCATGTCGCGGGCCAAAGCCGAAAGTCTGGGCTATGCCATTGAGTGGGAAGCCGCCCTCAAATCATTGAGTGCCATGCACAAACGCGGCATTCGCGTCATGCCCGGCGGCGACTATGGTTTTGCATTCACGCCGCACGGACAAAACGCCAGAGACTTGGAATTCTTCGTGCGCTATTTAGGTTTTTCTCCTATGGAAGCCATACGTTCCTGTACTTTGTATGGCGGCCAAATCATGTTGAAACCCAATGAACTCGGTGTGGTGAAAGAAGGTTATCTGGCTGACTTGTTGTTGCTGGACGGCGACCCTTTGACCAACTTATCCCTGCTTCGCGAACCCTCGCGTATCTTGGCTGTGATGAAGGATGGCGTGTTCGCCAAACATCCGCCCACCACACGGGCCATGCCTTGGGAGCGCGCTGCATGAAGCGCAGTGAACTTGCCTTTTGGTGGCTGCTGGTGCTGCCCCTGTGTTTGCTGTCGGTATGGGGTTTGTACGAAGACGCGACTTTGTTTTTGAAAACCATGCTCAACGGATTGACGCTTGCATCTTTGTATTTCATTGTGGCCAGCGGCTTTACCTTGGTGTTTGGTTTGATGCGCAACGTCAATCTGGCACACGGTTCATTGTTTTTGATTGGCGCTTATGTGGGCTGGATAGTTGGCGAGTACTCCGGCTCTTGGTTACTGGCTGTATTGGCGGGTTTTATATCGTCTGCCATTGTGGGTGTGCTGATTCAAATCATTGTCTTCAGGCGCATGCAAGGCGAAGATTTGCGACAAACCTTGGTCACCATCGGTTTGTCTATTGTTCTGGCCGATTTGATGCTCTGGTATTTCGGTGGCGAGATTTACACCTTCGATCCACCGGCTTGGATTTACGGCACGACCACCTTGCCCATCATTGAAAAATTCCCCACCTACCGTTTGGTGGTGCTGTGTGTGTCTATTGCAATTGGCCTGGGTTTATGGGGTTTGCTCACACGCACCCGCATGGGCATGATGATTCGCGCTGGCGTGGATGACCGGGGCATGTTGTCAGCTTCCGGCGTGAATGTGCAGCGTATTTTTGCCATGACTTTTGCGCTCGGCGCAGGCTTGGCCGGTTTGGCCGGTGTGGTTGGCGGAACAGCGCTGTCCATTTCCCCCGGTGAGGACACACGTTATTTGCTGGCTTCGTTGGTGGTTGTCATTGTGGGTGGTATGGGTAGCGTGCCCGGCGCGGCAATCGGCGCATTGCTCATTGGTTTGGCAGAACAATTCGGTCAAGCCTATGCGCCCACTTACTCAGTGGTATTCACCTTTGTCATCATGATTGTTGCGCTGGCCTTCAGACCTCGCGGCGTACTTGGAAAAGCCACATGAGCGCAGCACAGTGGCGTCGTGCCATGAACACACAGTCACCACGCGCTCAAGTCAGCGTGGTGACGCAAGCACCGGTGCGAACCACAGCTAGCGAATCTGCTTACGCTTCGCCACTTGCAACACCCTTGACCGACAGTGCCTGGTCACGCGCCTGGGCCCATGTCCGCATCCGTCATGTACTGGTCTTGTTGGCTTTGTTGATTTATCCCCTGGTGGCTTCACCTTTTTTCACCTACCAGATTGCCGCGCAATCCATGGCGCTGGGCTTGATCGCTTTGTCATTGACATTTCTGGGTGGCTATGGCGGCATGGTGTCTTTGTCGCAAATGACTGTGGCCGGTGTCAGCGGATATTTGATCGCCATATTCGGCACCAGCAGCATGACCGGCATCAGCCTGGGTTGGCCGTGGTGGTTGGCCGTGGTGTTCTCCATTTTGATTTCCATGGTGTTTGCCACGTTGGTCGGTTGGTTGTCTGTTCGAACCGAGGGCATACACACCATCATGATCACCTTGGCCATCGGTGTAGCGTTCTTTTATCTCACACAGCAAAACTATGGTTTGTTCAACGGCTTCCAAGGCTTTAGCAAGATAAGTGCGCCATCTATAGGGGAAGTTGATTTCACTCAACCCGAAGCATTTTATTTTTTGGCTGTGGGTTGTGCGCTGAGTGCTTATTGGAGTGTGAAATATTTGGTGCGTTCGCCTTTTGGCATGGCTTTGCAGGGCATACGCGACAACCCCCGGCGCATGAACTCCCTGGGCTTTAATGTGACGGCCCATCGTTTGGCGGCGCATGCATTCGCCGGTTTTCTGGCCGCCATCGGTGGCATTCTTTTGGTTTGGTACAACAACCGGATATCTCCCGGCTCGGTCAATACGGGTGCACTTATCAATATTTTGGTTATTGCTGTGCTGGGTGGCATGAAGCACCCTATAGGCGCATTCATTGGTGCCATCGCTTTCGTTTTATTGCAAAACTTCGCCATCGATTTATTTGACCGGCAACGGTTCAATCTGGTCATTGGTGCTGTGTTTTTATTGATTGTTTTCTTCTCGCCCGATGGCCTGTTGGGCTTGTGGAACAAATTGCGTGCACGCTGGACTGCCCCGGTCAGGGACTTGCGTGCATCAGGAAGTCGCCGGTCATGAAGGCAGATGTGTTCATGCAGGCAACCCGGCGCAGTCTCTTTGGGATGCTGCGTCTATTCCGGCCAGTTGGCCATCTTTAAACCCGAGGAGACAAAAATGCATTTAAGCAAAAGAACGCTTGCACGAACCGCGATCAGCGTAGCCATTTTGGCTGCCACCACCGGTTTTGCATTCGCAGAAGGTACCTTGAAAGTGGGTCTGCTTTCCATTCTGGAAGGACCGTTTGCCGTGCCAGGACAAGACGGTATTCGCGGCGCTGAGCTGGCGCTGAAACAAAAAGGTGGCGTTGCAGGCGGCATGAAGATTCAACTCATCAGCGGCTCATCTGACGGCAACCCGGATAAAGCGGTTGCTGCCACCAGAAAACTGGTTGAACAAGACAAAGTGCAAGTGATGATCGGGCCATTGTCCGGTGACGAAGGAATTGCGGTGAAAAACTATGCCAAGACACAAGCTGGCATCACCTTCATTAACGGTTCCTCTGGTGCGCAGGCTGCCACGCTGAATGATCCATCAAGCAATTTCTTCCGTTTCAATACCGAAGGTGCACAGTGGATGGTGGGCTTGGGTGACCATGCTTTGGCCAAAGGCTACAAAAAAATGTTCTTGATTGCTGAAGACTACGGCTTTCCGTATTCACAAGTACAAGGCTTCATGGCCAGTTACTGCGCCAAGGGCGGCAAGGTGTTGGACAAAGCCTGGGTACCGCTTGGCACCAAAGACTATGCCTCAGTGATTGCCAAAATTCCTAAAGACGTGGACGCGTTGCTGGTGGTTCTCGGTGGCTCAGATGCCGTGAATTTTTTGACCCAGTATGAACAAGCCGGTGGCAACAAACCCATGGTGGGCGGCTCCATCACTGTTGACCAAACTGTGCTGAATTACAAAGGCAAACGCCGTGAATCATTGGTGGGTACTGCGTCTGCCGGCCCCATGGCCGATTCGCTGGACACAGCCGAATGGAAAAAATTCGTGGCTGATTACAAAGCGAATTTCAAAGATGGATTCCCCAGCCCTTCATTGTTCGCTTACCTCTACTACATCAACACTAAAGCCGCTTTGGATGGATTGGATGCTGTCAAAGGTGATTTGAGCGGTGGTCAGAAGAAATACCGTGAAGCATTGCAAAAAACCAAGTTCGTCGGTCCTGCCGGTGAAGTGGTGATTGATGCCAACCGCAACGGTGTAGGACCCACTTACATCACCGAAGTGACCAAAGCACCTGATGGCTCTTTGTTCAACAAAGTGGTCAAGACTGTTCCTAATGTCACCCAAACTTTGGGTTTGCCAGAAGCTGAGTTCAAGAAAATGGGACTGGGCACACGTGACATTCCTGACTGCCGCAAGTAATCAGGGCTGACAAAGATGGCATCCATCACCGCATTGCGCTCGGCATTGACCGCCACGGTCATGCCGCGTCCTGTCCCGACTGGCGATATGCCGCTCATGTCTTCAGAGGCCTTGGTGCTTGAGGGTGTGACGCGTGCATTCGGTGCATTGCGGGCGGTGGATGATGTCAGTTTGTCAGTACTCGCCGGTGAAAAACGCGCCATTCTTGGCGCCAATGGTGCGGGCAAGACCACCTTGTTCAATGCCATCACCGGCGATTTCCCTCCGACTTCTGGGAGCATTCGTTTTTTTGGTGAAGACATCACGCTGATGGATCCGTTTGAACGCATTCGTAAAGGTATGCGCAGAACCTATCAGTCTTCACTGTTGTTTCGTGATTTGAGTGTCAGAGACAATTTATTTTTAGCCGTCAGAGGTGTGTCCAATGCACGCTTCAGTTTGAAACGCCCGGGCAGCGGCCACCCTGCTTTGGTGGCTACCCAGGAGTTGCTGGAACGTGGCCGCTTAACGCATATTGCCGACGAATTGGTCAGCAGCCTCGCGCATGGCCAGCAGCGTCAACTGGAAATTGCCATGGCTTTGGCCGGTGCGCCGCGTTTGATTTTGTTTGATGAACCTGCGGCAGGTTTGTCGCCGGCTGAGCGAAGAGAACTGGTGTTGTTGCTGACCTCTTTGCCATCGCACATGAGCTTTGTGTTGATTGAACATGATTTGGAAATTGCATTGCGGGTGGTTGAACGCGTCACCGTGATGCACAACGGGCGGGTGATTAAAACCGGTACGCCCTACGATATTGAAAATGACAAACAGGTGCAAGCCATTTACATGGGAGGCAAGCACTGATGGCCTGGTTTGGTGAATCTTCTGCGCACAGTTCTTGGAAAGGCCCTTTGCTGGTCATCGAAGACCTGCATGTGTATTACGGGCAAGCACATGCTTTGCAAGGTATCTCGCTGAGTCTGACCCAAGGTGTACTGGGTGTGGTGGGTCGCAACGGCATGGGCAAAACAACGCTGTGCAATGCCATCACGGGTCTGGTGCCTGCCAGCGGCAGTGTGCGACTGGCGGGCGAAGAATTGCTGGGTATGCCGCCGCATGCCATCACCCGACGCGGTATTGCCTATGTGCCTCAAGGTCGGCGCATGTGGCCTTCGTTGACTGTGGATGAAACGCTGAAGTTGGTGGCACCACAGCGTCGCGATGTGGATCGTGTTTATGCCATGTTCCCGCGTCTTGCAGAGAGACGCAACAACGGCGGCTCACAGTTATCAGGCGGCGAACAGCAAATGCTTGCTATTGGCCGCGCTTTGTTGCTCAAGCCCCGAGTGCTGGTCATGGATGAACCCACCGAAGGGCTGGCTCCGGTGATTGTTGAGCAGGTAGAAGCATCGCTGCGCCAATTCGCCGCTGAAGACGGCATTGCTATTTTGTTGATTGAACAAAATCTTGGTGTGGCCACTGCTGCCGCTGACCGCATTGCCGTGATGGTTAACGGCCGTTTGCAAGCAGACATGCCGGCAGCTGAACTGGCTGCTGACAAGGTCTTGCAGGAACGTTTGTTGGGTTTGCGCGCCAGTGCTGAAGTGCCTGAAGCTGCAACAACGCCAGAGATAAATGCAGACCAGCCGGTTCAAGTGATGCGGGTGCAGCGTGCGTATAAAAACGAAGACCTGCCCTTGAGTCAGCAATTGACTGCGTCTTCCTACCAAAGTCAGCAAGAGACAAACGATTCCGCTACCTCGAATAAGTCAGGAAAGATTTTTGATTTTCCGGTGGCCAGCAGCAATACCGCCGTGTATGTTGCAGGCACGTTTGACACCAAAGGCAAAGAATTATTTTTCTTGCGCCAGTGTTTAGAAAAATTGGGGCTGCGTGCCATCACCGTGGATTTGTCTACCAGCGGCAGACCGTCTTCGGCATCGGTACACCCGCGTGAAGTGGCCAGGTACCACCCGCGCGGTGAGCAAGCTGTTTTCAGCAACGACAGAGGCAGTGCAGTCACTGCGATGGCATTGGCATTTGAGCAGTTTATTTTGCACAAGCGCGATGTGGGTGGATTGATTTCAGCCGGTGGTTCAGGCGGCACCACCTTGGCCACTGCGGCCATGCGCGTTTTGCCCATAGGCATTCCCAAGGTCATGGTGTCGACCATGGCATCGGGGGACACCAGAGCGTATGTGGGGCCCAGTGATATTTGCATGATTTATTCGGTCACGGATGTGCAAGGTATCAACCGCATCAGTGAAAAAGTACTGTCAAACGCGGCACACGCCATGGCCGGCATGATGACGCACACCCACCGTGGCGCAGACTCCGTGAAACCGGCCATTGGCTTGACCATGTTTGGCGTGACCACCCCATGTGTTCAAGCGGTGACCAAACGGCTGGAGACTGCGTATGACTGCCTGGTGTTTCACGCCACAGGTACGGGTGGTCAGTCCATGGAAAAGCTGGTGGCCTCGCAATTGCTCAACGGCGTGATTGATGTGTCTACCACCGAGGTGGCTGATGAAATTGCAGGTGGGGTGTTGTCAGCCGGTCCCACACGCTTGGATGTGTTTGCACAGCATGACATCCCGTATGTCGGTTCATGTGGTGCATTGGATATGGCGAATTTCGGACCCTATGACACCGTGCCTGAGAAATTCAAAGCACGCAATCTGTATCGCCACAACCCGAATGTCACCTTGATGCGCACCACTGCCGCTGAGTGCACTTTGATGGGTGAATTCATTGGCAAAAAACTCAATGCCATGCAAGGCGCTGTGCGTTTTTTGGTGCCTGAAAAAGGCTTTTCTGCCATCGATTTACAAGGTCACCCGTTTTATGACCCCCAAGCAGATCAGGCTTTCATCAATGCTTTGGCGGCCACTTTCAAACCCACTGCCAAACACAAACTGATCCGCTTGCCATTGCATGTGAATGACGAAGCATTTGCTGTGGCATTGGTGGATGCATGGCATGAAATTGCTGTGAATTTTTCTGTCTCTAAAACTGCTTGAGAAATACCATGGCCCGCATTGCTCGTTCCCAGATTCTTCAATCACTGCAAGCCAAAGTCGCACAAGGCCTGCCCATCATTGGCGGCGGTGCGGGCACAGGCCTATCAGCCAAATGCGAAGAAGCAGGCGGTATCGACTTGATAGTGATTTACAACTCGGGCCGCTACCGCATGGCCGGGCGTGGTTCGCTGGCAGGTTTGCTGGCTTACGGCAATGCCAATGAGATTGTGTGCGACATGGCCAAGGAAGTATTGCCTGTGGTCAAGAAAACGCCGGTGCTGGCTGGTGTCAACGGCACTGATCCTTTCATGATTGCAGAAGAGTTATTGACGAGATTGATTCAGCTTGGTTTTTCCGGTGTTCAAAACTTCCCCACAGTGGGTTTGATTGACGGGGTGTTCAGAGCCAATTTGGAAGAAACCGGCATGGGCTATGGGCATGAGATTGATTTGATCCAAAAAGCACATGCCATGGACTTACTGACCACGCCTTATGTGTTCAACGAAGAGCAAGCGGCTGACATGGCCCGAGCCGGTGCTGACATTGTGGTCTGTCACATGGGTTTGACCACGGGCGGTTCTATTGGCGCGTCAACGGCTTTGCAATTGGCAGATTGCGTCGCGCCCATTCGGCAATGGAGTGAAGCGGCGTTGAAGGCGAACCCGAATGTCTTGTTGTTATGTCACGGCGGACCGATTGCCACCCCCCAAGACGCAGCGTGGATATTGGGGCAATGTCCCGAGTTGCATGGTTTTTATGGCGCAAGTTCAATGGAGCGTTTGCCAACAGAAATTGCGTTGACGCAAACCACCCGTGAGTTCATGCAAATCAAAAAAGCGACTTAGCCAACAGCTGGGTCAAAGAAGTGTGTTGTTTGTTTTTTAAGCTGGAGAAGATTCCATGACTGGCTCTCAATTTGGTGAATTCCTACTCGGACTGATCGTTGTCGTAATAGTTGTTGCAGTGGTGGTCTGGTTGCTGCATTGGCTGTATTTGCGCAGCAGCAAAGAGCGGGCTTTTGTGCGTACCGGTCTGGGCGGTGAAAAAGTCGTGGTCGATGGCGGTGCATTCGTTTTACCTATTCTTCATGACGTGATTCCGGTCAACATGAACACTTTGCGTCTTGAAGTGGCCAGAGGTCGTGATAAATCGCTGATCACCAAAGACAGAATGCGGGTAGATGTGATTGCCGAGTTTTATGTCCGGGTGGCCGCCGATTCCACTTCTGTGGCCGCCGCTGCCCAAACGCTTGGTTTGCGTACCTTAGAGCCCGAGCGTCTGAAAGAATTGATCGAAGGTAAATTCATCGATGCCTTGCGTACCGCGGCAGCAGAGATGACCATGGAAGAGTTGCATGAAAAACGCGGCGCCTATGTGCGACGTGTGCGTGAAGCGGTGGCCGAAGACTTGACTAAAAACGGATTGGAGCTTGAAGCGGCTTCATTGACGCAACTGGATCAGACCAGCATGGAGTATTTCAATCCAAGCAATGCTTTTGACGCGGAAGGTTTGACGCGTTTGACTGAGCAAATCGAGCGCCGTAAAAAACAGCGAAACGATGTGGAACAAGACACCATGATTGCAATTCGCAATAAAAACCTGGAGGCTGAAAAGCTGTCTTTACAGATCGACAAAGAAAGCGAATACGCACGCATTGAACAAATGCAAGACGTTGAAGTGGCACGTGCACGTCAACGCGCTGAATTAAGCACTGAGCGGGCTGAGCGTGAACGCGAGGCTGAAAGCGCCCAAATTCTGGCTCGTCAATCGATTGAAAGTGCCCGCATCCAATCGGATCAAACCATTGAGCAAGAGCGCATTCACAAAGAGCAGACTTTGCAGGCCATAGAAATTGAACGTCGCAAGTCCTTGGAACTGGCAGAGCAAAAGCGTGCCATTGCCATTGCATTGGAAAGCAAGCAACACAGTGAAGCGCAGGCACAAGCAGATGCCGCGCGCGCATTGGCCGTGTCAGCCGAAGAGAAAGTATTCACCGCACGTGAAGTAGAAATTGCCCACCGGCGCAAAGAAATTGAACTCATTGCCACGCAGCAGGAAATTGAACGCGAAACCATGCGCATTGTTCAAACGGCTGAAGCTGAGAACAATGCCAGCACCAGTCGCGGTCTGGCCATTCGCGCACAAGCCGAGGCTGAGGCAGATGCAGAAAAAATCCGTTCTATGGCGCAAAAAATCCGTGCCGAGGTGGAAGCAGAAGCCTTGTCATTGATGAACCATGCACATAACACCTTGTCGCCTGAAGCACGTGCATCGGCTTTGCGTATGCGTTTGGTTGAAAAGGCCGAAGCCATTATTCGCGAATCTGTGCGCCCCTTGGAACGCATCGATGGCATCAAAATCATGCATGTCGACGGTTTAGGTGGCAGCGGCGGACACAGCGCAGGAGAGGGTGGCGGTCAAGCCGGTTTTGCTGACGGCATTGTGAATTCCGCTTTACGTTTTCGCGCCCAGGCCCCTATCGTTGATCAGCTATTGAAAGAAATCGGATTAGAAGGTGGCGATATCCAACGCTTGGTCTCCGGCGTATCCAGTTCCCACATCGGCATGAGCGACCCACCGGCTGCCAAGGAATAACAAAGTGATTCAGGTCTATACCTCCAGCGTGATTGATGCGACTGCTGATGCCGTGTGGTCGCGTGTGCGTGACTTCAACGCGCTGCCTATCTGGCATCCCGGCATTGCAGACAGCCGCATTGAAAACAACCAGCCTTCAGACCGCATCGGCTGTGTGCGTTACTTTCATTTGCGTGAAGGCGGCGGCTTGGTTCGTGAACGTTTGTTGGCTTTGTCCGACTATGACTTCACATGCAGTTACAGCATTCTTGAAAGTCCCATGGGTGTGGAGAACTATGTAGCCACCCTCAAACTCACACCTGTGACGGATGGCGGGCGGTGTTTCGCCGAATGGAGTGCTGAATTCGATTGCGCGCCAAGCCGCGAAACCGAGTTGTCGCAATTGATTGGTCAGGGTGTGTTTCAAGTGGGTTTTGATTCACTCAAACGTTATTTTTCTACCCGACGCTGATGGGCCTGCAAAGAGTTGTTCGTTCATGCATTGTGGATGCGCCGATTGAACGTGTATGGGCTGTATTGCGGGACTTCAACAGCCATGACCAATGGCACACCGTGGTCGCTCAAAGCGAAATTGAAGACAACAAAACCTCGGACCGTGTCGGTTGTGTGCGCAATTTCACCCTAGGCGATGGCAACCACATTCGGGAAATGTTGCTCAGCCTGTCCGACAAAGATCACATCAGCACTTACACCATCATTGATGCCACTGTGCCCTTGATGCGTTATGTGGCCACCGTCACGCTCAAGCCGGTGACTGACGGTAACCGCACCTTTTGGCATTGGTCTTCCAGCTTTGAAGCGCCGCCCGGCATGGAGCGGGAGTTGCGCGACATGGTGGCCCACGGTGTATATGAAGCGGGTTTTGCTAATTTGAAAAAATATTTAGCGCTTGGGCAAACAGCATCACGCCAATCATCGTTTGCGCGCCCGTTGACGACTTCAGCACAAGCCATTGAAGCGCCCGCCATCCGTTTGCGTGATTACGGCCAACCGTCGGAAATGCGGCTTGAAACCGTGTCTGTGCTACCGCCTGCTGCGGGTGAAGTGCGTATCCGACAAACCGCCATCGGTGTGAATTATTTTGATGTGTATTTGCGCAAAGGATGGATACCGGAATTTTTGCCTTTGCCAGGCACGCCCGGCATGGAGGCCGCAGGCGAAGTGATAGATGTCGGACCGGATGTCACCAGTCTGTTACCCGGCGACAGAGTGGTGTACATGTGCCCCATGCCGGGCGCTTATGCCTCAGTACGAAATGTCCCTGTGTCGTTCATCACCCGCATACCGGCAGGGGTTGATGAGCAGACCGCAGCCGCTTTGTTGCTCAAGGGCGTGACCGCAGATTATTTGATTCGAGATCTCGGCCACATCCGCAGCGGAACCCGGTTGTTGGTCCATGCGGCTGCAGGTGGTGTGGGTCAGCTGGTGTGTGCATGGGCAGCGAGTATGGGGGCGGTGGTCATTGGCACCGTTTCCACACCGGACAAAGCCCGGGTTGCCAGAGACCATGGGTGTGCCCATGTGATCGTCACTGGCAATTACCAATTCAGTCAAGCGGTGCAGAGTATTTGCGGCGGTGTGGATGTGTTGATTGATGGACTGGGTAACGCCGCAAGAGATGACAATTTCGCCTCGCTGGCACGCTGCGGCCACTGGATCAGCTTGGGCCAGGCCAGCGGCCCCTTGCAGGACATATCGCCCGATTGGTTGGTGCAAAAGTCTCTCAGCTTTTCCCGGCCTGTGGCCTTCGATTACGTGGCCACGCAGGATCAGCTGAATGAGCGCGCCGCACGTGTTTGGCAGGCATTGCAAACAGGCGTGATCAAAACACCCGATATTCAAAAATTTGCTTTGCGCGATGCCGCACTGGCGCATGAAAAATTAGAATCCCGAACATCCGTTGGCTCAATGGTTTTATTGGCATCTTAAAAATATGAAACATGTAATCATTGCTTTTCTGCTGCTCCTGAGCAGCAGCCTGTTGCACGCTGAATGGATGTATTTCGGAACCGATGGCGACCGGGCCGATTACATCAACAAAGACTTGCAGTTCAATGGCGACAGTGTGCGGTTTTGGGTGATTCAAGACTATAAAAAAGCCGAAACACTGGAAGACAAAAACATCAGCTATGTTTCACAGAAAAATCTCTACCAAATTGACTGCGTTGACAACCAGTTCAAGATCATCGTTTTAGAGTATTACGACAAGCACATGGGCGGCGGCGCAAAGCTTTTCGCGGTGGCTGAGCCGGGTCAAAGTATGGACATCACGCCTGATACGTTTGGTGAAGCCTTGAAAGAATTTGTTTGCAAGTAATCAACGCACTACCTAATCGAATGGGTGTGCGTATATTTTTCGTCCACGAAACATGGCAGGCGCGCAAATGAATTCCCTAAATTTTGTTTGTTTCCGCGCTCACCAGTTTTACGAGTTTTCTATCGCAGCCAAAGACACTTTTTTCTAAAGTGGTGATTTGATAAAAGTAGGTATCGAATGCTTCGACTTTGTCCAAAGGCGCTTCATTGGAGTGGTACAGATAGAAATTGCTCCAGTCTGGATCGATAGCACTTAACAGCTTATTCAACTTGCTCGCTGGTTCTGTGATGCCTGCTTCTACAAAGTCTTCCAGCTTCATGGCTTTTTGCATGGCCTTGTTTTTGAAATTCTGGTCTACGGTTTTCATATCGAACCGCATTGAGCTGGTCATATGATCCACTTGGTAGGTGCTACCGCCACTTTTAGCTATGGTTTCAGTGGTCAGACTGCTCATCATGTACGAGGACATTTTGCAAAGTACTCTGGTGTAAGTGCTGATCTGGGCGTATTGCTCCTGGGTTATCGGGTGAGTTTTGTTGTTGATTTTGAGTGTGTTGGTGACGACTGGCTCTTGCTTAGAGCAACCGATCAGCACAAAAGAAATGGCCAATAGTTTGAGCAAGGCAGACTTCATCATGCGTGAGCCAGTCATCTGTGATTACGATTGTGCAGGCAAGTGAGAATTCACCACCGAGATGATGTCCAGTAAATCTCTGGCATTGAAATTCATTTCAGAAGTTTTGAGCACAAATTCCTCACCGCCATTCAGTATCAATTTCAAATCGCTACCAGCCACTTGAATCTGGCTGACCAGATTCAGTGAGATTTCACCTATGTCATCGTTGTTTCTGTATTTCAACATTTCACCGTCAATTTCCACGTAGTCATTGCGGTCGCGAAACAGCACATACAAAGATTTGGCGATAGGCAAAACAATGGCAATCACCAAATAGAACATACCGAAATTGCGTTCGTAGCTAGAAAGCTCTTTGCTATTCAATTGGCTGTACAAGTAATAGCCCACCAACAACGAAATGAGGATTGCCAAAAATTTGGGTAATTCTTGGGGGTTAAACATGTAACCATTGGGTGTCTGCTTTTTGGAGCCGATGAATTGACCCAGAATGGTTTCTGCAAAGAGGTTGATGACGATGGACAAAATCATGGGCCAGACACCAAAAATCGCCCACACCTCATAGACCAGGTAGCAGAACAGCGCGATAGCAACTGCGCCAATCACCAAACCGATAGTTCCCATTGATTTACCCATAAAACCCCCTGTTATTGTTTGTAAAAAGAATTAATTTTCTAAATATAACATTTAATAACGATGAAAAATTTCATCCAGCAGCGATGCCACTCATTAAGCGCCAAAGACCCGGGTCCCACGGGGTGTTGTAGACCAGGTCAAACCAGTCGCTGATGCCTGCCCAGCCTTCACGAGCACCTGCCAACGTCAGGCCAAGACAAGCCAGATTGGCGCTGGGCAAGAACATCCAGCTAAATACAAAACCTGCTTTTTGCAAATCGGTTTGCCCGGGATGGGTTTCTGTCAGCGTCGAGGTGGCGTGGTAGGCCAGGCTGATGCCTACGGCCAATTGGCACCAAGTGACATTCAGAGACGGGAACACGGGGGCGAGTAAAAGCAAGACGACCGTGATGGTCGGAAAAAAATACGGTGCCACATCAATCAACCAATTGGGGCTGCCCGAGTAAGTCATATAGCCACCGTCGCGCAGCGTGACCTTGATTTCGCCCACTTTGTTGCCGGTCAGCCAAGCAAATAAGCAATGCGTCAATTCATGTTCCAGGGTGCTTAACCAGCCGACGCGCCAGTGTTGAATGCTCAGCCACCACACGGCTAAATACGCAACAGCTCCGAGAAACACGTAAGCCAAGGCGCTGAAGTCCAGCAGAATTTCCTGCCACAGCGCCCATGCCATAGACGGCAAATACGCCACCGACAGCAAAGCCAATGGCCATTTGATGGCAGTCAACAGCAGATGAAAAAATCGGTGTAGAGGCATGATCTCAGAATTTAATGCCGACATTCTAGGTGGCGGCCGCGTCTGCACCGGTCATGCATTTGGTTGGTTGCGCACAAGCTGCGCCTGACAAATCGTTCCAATCAACACTGGTACGCTCTGCGATTTGGTTCAGGATTGTTCATGGCGTGTGTGTATGTATCCAATGCGGTCAGCGGCGATATCAGCGTGTTGCACTTGGCGGTCAATGGTGAATTGAGCTTGCAAGCCTTGTGTGCCATCGGTGGCAGCCCGTCTGCGATGGCCTTCAGCCCTGTGCATGGCCTGTTGCATGTGGCGCAAAGAGGCGAACGCAATGCGATTGTGAGTTTTTCCGTGGGGGCGCAGACCGGCGGTTTGACACAGCGTGCCACCACGCCCTTGGGCGCGAAGATGAGCAACTTAAGCCTAGACCGCTCGTCTGCTTATTTGATTGCCACGTCCTACCATTCGCACCACATTAGCGTTCTCGCACTCGGGCCGGATGGTTTGCCGCATGGCGATGAATATGTTGTGGCCACGCCTTTGCATCCGCATGCTGTGCAGTTGTCGCCAAGCAACCGCTACGCTTTGGTGGCCTGTCTGGGGGCGGATGTATTGCAGGTGTATAACTTCGATGCCCGCAGCGGCCATTTGTCATATCAGCCCGGCTCTGATTGGCACGGGCGCGGCGGTAGCGGCCCCCGGCATTTCCGTTTCTCGCCTTCGGGTGAACATGTGTATGTTTTAAATGAGTTGGATGCCTCATTGGATGTGCTGGCTTGGGATGAACAGCATGCGCAACTGCGGCATGTGCAAACCGTGTCGACTTTGCCACCCGCTTTCGATGGCAAGCCCTGGGCCGCAGATATTCACATGACGGCTGATGGCACTTTATTGGTGAGCTCCGAGCGCAGTTCCAGCACACTGGCGCTGTTTCGTGTGGACAGCCGTTCAGGCTTGCTGAGCTTGGCCGGGCACACGCCGGTGGAAAACCAGCCGCGTGCTTTTGCAGTGTGTGCCAACGGACAAGAGCTGCTGGTGGCGGGGCAACAGTCGCACCACCTGGCCCGCTATCGCATTGACGCGCTTGCTGGCAGTTTGCAATTGGTGCAGCGCATCGCCACCGGGCAAGAGCCTTTGTGGGTGGAAATCGTTAACTGAAAACTGCAAGGCTTGTGCGCTGCGAATGGTGATTACCTGACCAACACCGTGGCCGAGACTTTGAGAAACGGTTGAACCGCGCTGTAACTGGGTTCGCCGAAAGACGGCAATTCACCCCGGCTGACCGGGTTGAGTTTCAGTGACAAAGTGTTGTCTGCCATATAGCGCGGCACTTCATGCGGGTCTTGCTCAGGCGTGTTGCCTGCCAAGTAAGCAGACACCCAAGCCTTGCAAGGAGTGCTCATGGGGGCGTTGGCGGCGCAGTAGCGCCAGTTGTCGGCATGTGCGCTCAGCGCGACAAAGCCTAAAACACAGATCAAAGAATTCGTTTTCAACATGGCTTGTCCCCATTTGGTATGCATGCAGCATGGTTGGTGTGTCAACGGAATGCCGACACTGGTTGGGTATGAGCAAGTTTTACGCCTTGTGGTTTGACAGCGGCTCGGCTTGTATTGCCTGGCTGTCAGCCCACCCGCAGGCAAGGGTTGAGATAAAGCTGACCCAAGAAAATCGAGGTCAAAATACTGTATAAATAAACAGTATCATGTATCTATGACCGCCACCGATCCGTCCTTTTCCACTCCCGTCCCCTTGCAGGCCCAGCCGCTGTGGCTGGACATGTGCAGTTGGTCTGTGACGGCCGGTTTTCCGTCGCCGGCCGCAGACCACACACGCAAACGCATAGACCTGAATGAGCACCTGATCGGCAACAAAGAAGCCACGTTTTTATTCCGCGTCAAGGGTGACTCCATGACCGGCGCCGGGATTTACGAGGGCGATACCTTGCTGGTCGACCGCAGTCTGGACCCCAAGCACCAGTGCATCGTGCTGGCGCTGCTGAACAACGAGTTCACGGTCAAGCGGTTTTACCGGCGCGGTGGTGTGGTCAAGCTGCTGGCAGAAAACAGCATTTACCCGCCGCGCCTTATCAAAGACGGCGACGATTTCACCGTCT
Source organism: Comamonadaceae bacterium (assembly GCA_947508145.1). Taxonomy (GTDB): domain Bacteria; phylum Pseudomonadota; class Gammaproteobacteria; order Burkholderiales; family Burkholderiaceae_C; genus Limnohabitans. Next base: position 7,932 of record CANNRV010000005.1, on the reverse strand, counting down.
GGGGTGTGGTCACTTACAACCTGCACAAGCTGTACTAGCCATGGCTGCCGCGCTGTCGCTGTTGGCCTTGGTGGACTGCAATAACTTTTACGTCTCCTGCGAACGGCTGTTTCGCCCGGACTTGAAGAGCGTGCCGCTGGTGGTGCTGTCTAACAACGACGGCTGTGTGGTGTCGCGCTCGAACGAGGCCAAGGCGCTGGGCATACGCATGGGCCAACCCTGGTTTGAGTGCAAAGAACTGGCCGAGCAACACGGCATTCTGGCGCTCAGTTCCAACTACGCGCTATACGCCGATTTGTCCAACCGCGTCATGCGCATATTGGCGGATTTTTCGCCGCGCACCGAGGTGTATTCCATCGACGAATGTTTTGTCGATTTGAGCGGCACGCCGAGCTTGCGCGCGGTCAGCTACCGCATCCGCGAAACGGTATTGAAGTGGACCGGCATACCGGTGTGCGTCGGCATAGGCCCGACCAAAACACTGGCCAAGCTGGCCAACCACATCGCCAAAAAACACCCGCGCTCGCGCGGCGTGTTCAATTACAACGACCTCAGCGCCGCGCAGCAAGTGCACATGCTGTCGCGCATTGCGGTGGACGAGGTCTGGGGCGTGGGCAGACGGTTGACCACGCGCTTGGCCGCGCACGGCATACACACGGTGCAGGACTTGCGGCTGGCGCACGTGCCCAGTTTGCGCGCCGAGTTCGGCGTGGTGATGGAAAAAACCCAGCGCGAGTTGAACGGTTTGGCCTGCATCGATTTGCAAGAGGTCGAACCGGACAAGCAGCAAATCATCGCCAGCCGCTCGTTCGGCGCCATGGTGGAAACCGTCGATGTGCTGAAAGACGCGGTCAGTGTGTTTGTCGCCAACGCCTGCGCCAAGTTGCGCGCGCAAAGCTCGCACGCGTCGGTCATTCAGGTGTTTTTGATGACCAACCGGTTTCGCCAGGACCTGCCGCAGTACTCGCCTTCGTTGGTGGTGCCGCTGCCGCAACCGACCAACGACAGTCTGGTGGTCAACCGCTGGGCCGATTATTTGGTGGAGCGCATGTTCCGCCCGGGCTACCAGTACAAAAAAGCCGGTGTCATGCTCAGTGGCATATCGCCGCAAGACATCTACCAGACCGATTGGCTGGAGCCGCCGCAAGCGGTGGACACGCGCTTGATGGACGCGCTGGATGGTTTGAACAAACGCTACGGGCGCGGCACAGTCAAGGTGTCAACGCAAGGCGCGTACAAAACATGGCAGATGAAGCAAGAGAACAAATCGCCGGACTACACCACCGACTGGCATGGCATGCCGGTGGTCTGACAAACAGGATTTAAACGTTCAAAGCTTGCATCAGCTCGTGGCTGCGTATGGGTTTGAGCAACACTTTGTTGAAACCGGCATCTTGCAGTTGCTGTATTTCTTCGGGCATGGCGTGCGCTGTGTAGGCGATGATGGTCATGTGGGCGAAGCGGGCATCGGCACGCAAATGCTGGCACAGTTGCAGGCCGCTGACGGTGGGCATGGAGATGTCCAGCAGCAGCACATCGCAGACCGTGTCTTGCAGCATGGCCAGCGCTTGGGTGGCGCTGTCGCACTCGTGCACTGTGTAGCCCAGCGGGCGCAAAAACAAACCGGGCAACAAACGGTTGGTATCGTTGTCGTCGACCACGATCACATGGCGTGTGTTCATGCGGCCGCCGTTTCTGAAGGAGTTTTTTGCACGGGCAGGGTGAAAAAGAAGGCGCTGCCGACACCGGCTTCGGTGCGGTAATCCAGTTGACCGCCCATGAGTTTCACTAACTGGTGGCTGAGTACCAGGCCCAGACCGGCACCTTCTTTGCGGCGCAGTGCGAAATGGGAGGATGGGTCGCCGGGGCGGGTGAACAGGTTTTTTTGCACGTCTTGCGGTATGCCCAGACCGGTGTCGTTGACGGTGAAGGTCAGGGTACCGGCGGAGGTGTCGTGCGAGAGCAGCAGCGTGACCTGGCCCTGAGGCCGGTTAAAGGCGATCGCGTTGTCGACCAGGTTATTGAGCACTTGGCGCAGGCGGTAGGGGTCGGCTTTTATTTTCAAAGTGGTTTGCTGGTCGGTGCTCAATTGCAATGTGATGTTCAGGCGGGTGGCGCGCGGCTGGTGCAGTTCGCGCACGGATTCGAGCAGGTCATACACATCGAATTCGGATTCGGACAGTTGCAAGTTGCCGTCCCTGATTTTTTGAATATCCAGCATGCCGTTGACCAGATGCAGCATCTCCAGGCTGTTTTCCAAAATGATCTTGGAGGTGAAATGGATCATCGGCTCTTTGGAGCTGCTGTGTATGTATTCAGCGTAGCCCATGATGCCATTGAGCGGTGTGCGCAAATGGTGTGACATGGAACTCATGAAGTTTTGTACGTGTTGTTGGCTGTCCAGTTGTTGTTGCAATGCTTTGTGTAAGCCACGGTTGCGTAGGAGTGTTGCCAGCCACGCTACAGCCAGCACAGCCAGCAACAACCACTGCGACAGTTGAAAAATTTCGTGTGTGTTCATAGCGCGGTCCCTGTATCAATGGCGGCGGCCGCAGATCACTTTTTAGGAAATACCAAAAACTTGCTGCTCAGAATGCGGCCGAATTCCTGGCTGTGTGTTTCCAGGGTTTGCAACAGGTCTTCAGTGGGGACGATTTTTTTGGAGCGCTTGTCAATGCGGTTGGCTTCAAACTTGATCAGGCCTTCTTCTTCGAATTCGCGGATCTTGTAACGCAATGCCCGCTCGCTCAGGTCTTGGTTGTGATAGATACCCTTGAGCAAGGCGCTGGGCTGGTCACGCTTTTCTTCAATCAACTGTTTCACCAGACTCAGGTAGAGGTAGCGCCCGGCTTGTGTCTGCACCAACCCCAGGTTTTGGTTTTCCCATTCGTGTAACTGGCAGATGACTTGCAGCAGTTTGGTGTTGATCTGAGGATCGGAATCATGTTTCATGGAAGTTCCTGAAGTGCGATTCGCCAATGTTAATTATTTTTAGCCAAGAAAACTGACGGAAAATGATATTTTTGTGTGTTAATTGTTAAATTACATCAAATTAAATGAATTAATTAGTTAATTTTTAAGGGGTTGCACAGTTGATAACCCTGTAATCTGATGGACTTCAGCACTTGCTTTCCGGCACCGGCATCGCGCAGTTTCTTGCGAAGTCGATAAATTTGCGCTTCCAGGGCTTGCTTTGGAAATTCATCTTCATTTTTTTTAAGTACTTCGTAAATTTCCCAAATTTCCAGCTGGTGGCCGGGCGCTTTGCCGAACGCCAGCAGCAATAAAAACTCGGAGCGCGACAAGGCCAACTCGCCCGCCGGACCGCGCAGCACCCGAAAGCGGGAATCGAGTTGCAGCACGCTGCTTTCAACCAGTAGTTCGGTTTGGTTCAGGCGCAACAACAGGTTATCCACCGAGGCGTTCAATTCCTCGGGCAACCACGGGCTGCTCAACACATGGTCGACCCCGCAGCGCAAGGCGCGCAATTTGTCAGTCAGGCGAAGACCCTCTGTGATGCCTATCAGCCCCAGCGCCGGATGCTGCTCGCGTAACCGGGTCGCTGCGTCGAATAAGCGCGTTTCTCCGCTGCGCATGTCCAGAATCACCAAGGCGGCGTGCGGGGCAGCAAGCATGGCCAGCGCCAGTTCTGTTGATGTTGTCGTGTTCATCGCAACAGTAGCCGCCAAAGCCTGCGACAACTGGTCTGCGAGTGCGGAGCTCTCGCTGATCAGCAGCAATGACAGGGGAGCGGTGACAAGGCGCATAAATAAAGCGTCAGAAGGACCAAATTATCAAGTTGATATTTATTTTAATTGAAAATTGTCAAAAATCACAAATAATAGTTAAATTTATTAATCAATTATAAATTTATATAAATAGAAATAGTTATCATAAAAAACTTAAAAATTCAGGTTATTTATTGATTTGCCTCGTCGCCTGCTTTGCTGTCACATAGCTGGGCTAAGATCAATCGGTCTGTTTCGAGGAGATTTCCATGATTGCAAATATGTTTCGTTTGTGCCTGCTGGGCGCGTTGTTGTCAGGCTTGAGCCCTGTGTTTGCCGCTGACAAAGCTGCGGACAAAGCGGCTGCCGAGCCGGTGGTCAAAAAGTCTGACAGCGGCATTTGCCACGACAAAACCAGCCCGTCATTTGCCAACACCAAAAAATTCACGGCGTTTGCCAGCGTGGACGAATGCGTGAAAAGCGGCGGCAAACTGCCAGCCGGACAACCTGCTGCAGCCACAGCCGCGTCGATCGTGAAAAAGTCTGACAGCGGCATCTGCCACGACAGCAAAAGCCCGAGTTACGAGCGCACCAAAAAATTCACCGAGTTCAAAACGGTGGATGAATGCGTGAAAAGCGGTGGCAAACTGCCTAAGTAAAGCATAAAAAAACTGACCCTCAGCGGGTCAGTTTTTGTTTGTGCGTGTGCAAGTCGGCGTGGGTGCTGACAGCCCGCAGCCGGTATGTCAGCGAGCGTCCGGCAGCTCGATTTTGACTTCCAGTACTTCCAGGTTGTCCTGGCGTTCCAGGTTGACCTTGATATCGCCCGGATTGATGTTCACGTACTTGGACAGCACAGCGATCAGGTCGCGTTGCAGGTCGGGCAGATAGTCGGGCTGGTGCGCCGATTTGCCAGAACGTTCGTGGGCCAGAATGATTTGCAAACGCTCTTTGGCGACGCTGGCGGTTTTTTTCTTTTCGCCGATCAGAAATGACAACAAGGACATGTGGCTTATCTCCGGCCGAACACGCGTTGCAACAGCCCCGGCTTGACGGCTTCGGTGAAGCGCAGAGGTAGCTCCTTGCCCAGAAAGCGGTCGACCACGTCTTTGTAGGCTTCGGCCACATCGCTTTTTTCCAGCAGCACCGCTGGCACGCCTTGGTTGGAGGCTTGCAGCACGTCTTCCGATTCAGGAATCACGCCGATGAGCGGGATGCGCAAAATGTCTTGTATGTCTTCCAGCGACAGCATCTGACCTTCCTGCACCCGGTTCGGGTTGTAGCGGGTGATCAGCAAATGTTCTTTGATCGGTTCCTGGCCTTGGATAGCGCGCAGGGTTTTGCTGCCCAGCATGCCCAGAATGCGGTCCGAGTCGCGCACGGATGACACCTCAGGGTTGGTGACCACAATGGCTTCATCGGCGAAATGCATGGCCATCATGGCGCCGGTTTCGATGCCTGCCGGTGAATCGCAGACGATGAAATCAAAGTCCATACCGGCCAATTCACGCAGTACGCGCTCGACACCTTCTTGCGTCAGCGCTTCTTTGTCCCGGGTTTGCGACGCGGCCAGCACATACAAATGGTCTGAATGCTTGTCTTTGATCAGTGCCTGGTTCAAGGTGGCTTCGCCGTTGATGACGTTGACAAAGTCGTAGACGACGCGGCGTTCGCAACCCATGATCAGGTCCAGGTTGCGCAGGCCCACGTCAAAATCGATCACCACGGTTTTGTGACCGCGCAGTGCCAGTCCGGAAGCAAAACTGGCGCTGGTCGTGGTTTTGCCCACCCCGCCTTTGCCTGAAGTCACGACGACTATTTTTGTCATTGAAAAAATTCCTGAGTCATAAAACAGTGAAGCAAAAGCATCCGGGTTTGTACCCGGGTGATTGCGCAATGCCTTGAGTTTACAAGGGTCGCATGTGGAGTTTGTCTTCGTTCAGCCAGATTTGTGCCGATTTGCCAAGTACTTCTAGCGGCAAAGCGGTATCGCTTGTGCGGTAGACACCGGCAATGGAAATCAATTCGGCTTCCAGGCTGGTGGTAAATATGCGTGCGGTGGAGTCGCCTTTGGCCCCGGCAATCGCTTTGCCGCGTAAAGGCGCATACACATGGATATGACCATCGGCCATGACCTCAGCGCCGGGGTTGACCATGGCCAGCACCACCAAATCCCGCCCGCGTGCATACACATGCTGGCCCGAGCGCAAAGGTTTGTCGATCACCATGGCAGACGGGGTGACTGCGGGCACTTCACGCACCACTTCCACCTCGCGAATGACTTCGCGCACCGTTGTCTCAGGGGCGCTGGCAGGTAAGTTGCGCATCTCTTGCGTGACAAACAAACCGGCCAGCGTGGCGGCTGCGTCATGCACCGGGTGACCGGCGCGCAAAGCCACCGGGTTCATGCGATGCCGCCGCAGCAATGCCAGCAAGCCCGGCATGTCCAGCGGGCCGGATTGCGGGTCCAGTGCTTGTAAATCGATTAGCACCGGGTCGTTGTCGAAAAAATCCGGCGTGTCACCAAAACGCTGTTGCATGTCGGCTGCCAGTTGCTGTAAGTCAGCAGACTTCAGCACCACCGACATCAGCGGCAACTGCACATTTTTGATTTCAAAGGAAAAGTTTTTAGAAGAGGGGCTGGAACGCATGAATAATCCGTCAAACTGATGGCTTTTTGCCATTCTGCATAAGTCACTGACTTTACACGCTGCCACTGACACCAGGCTTGGCTGAAGAAATTGTTAAATTCAATCAAATTAATAAAAGCTGAACCTGCCTGATGCAAACCGTTTTGATCCTGTTGCTGCTGTATTTCGCGCTGCTCACTTTGAGCCTGTTTTGGCGCAGCCACACGGTGCGCGGGCCGTGGTTTTTTTTATTCCGCGCCTTTTTTCCGAACTGGCAGTTCTATCACCTGGTCGGGCCGGTGCCGCATTTGTATGTTCGCTTCCAAACAGCCGGGGGTGAATGGCAGCCTTGGCAATGCGTTTACCCGCGACAAGTTCGCAGCGTTTGGCGTTTGTTTCACAACCCCTGGGGCAACCGCGATCTGGCGCAACAAAACCTGGTTGACCATTTGTCCAGTGACATCAAAGACTTGGGCGAGGGCGCGGATGCCAGCCAACTGGTGAGTTACCAACTGGTCTGCCGCTTGGCCGCGCAGACGGCGCGGGCGCAGCAAGCGCTTGGTTCCTATCAATTAGAAATCCGCATGGAGCGGCCTTCGCCACAGGGCGTGCTGAGCACAGACACGGTGTTGCGCAGCCCGGAGATGGCGTTGTGACACCGCAGGCAATCCACGGGCAGGGCGCATGAACGGCGAACTCGTGATCCGTTGGCTGGAGCTATTGGGCGGTTTCAGCATTCTGTTGCAATGCGCTGAATATTGGCGTATTGCCGACAGCACCGACCCCGGCGGTGTCTGGGCCTGGCGGGTGCAACGCGCAGACATACCCGCGTCCCCCGCCTGGGTGCGCCAGTTGTTGGATCTGCTCTACCAGCCGCAGTGGTACCGGGTGCAGTTGCTCTTGCGTGGCGCGGCGGCTGTGTGTTTGATGGTCTGGGGCAACCAGTGGTGGCTGGCGGTGGTTTTGTTTGTCGCCCAGTTGCTGTTGTTGGTGCGCTGGCGCGGTGCTTTCAACGGCGGCAGCGATTTCATGACCTTGATCACTGTGACAGGATTGCTGATCGCGCAAGTCGTGGGCGCGTTCGCAGGGCAAGAGATGGGCTGGACGGTGGCCTTGTCTTACATCGGCTTGCAAACGCTCAGTTCATATTTCGTGTCCGGCTGGGTCAAGTTAAAGCGCCCGGAATGGCGCAACGGCCAGGCCATGACGGTCTTCTTAAACAGCGGCTTGTACGGGCCTTTGCCTGCCGACAGTGTGTTCAGGCGACCGCTGGTGGCCGTGTGTTGCAGTTGGGCCTTCATCGTGTGGGAAGGACTGTTTCCTTTGGTATTGTTTTTTCCTGGCGGAGTCGCTGCGTTTGTGTTGCTGGCCGGGGTTTTCCACTCTTTGGTGTTCTGGTTTTTTGGATTGAACCGTTTTTTCTGGGCTTGGGCTGTCAATCTGAGCAGTGTCTTTTTTTTGAGTCACTGGATTTCTTCAATCTTCACAGTGACTTAACGCAAATAGTTGATGTAAAACAGGTTTTTAGGCCAAATTTTTTGGTTTGACGGCTCAAGCTATCTGCATAGAATGTC